>CAINDT010000302.1 GCA_903847495.1 uncultured Actinomycetes bacterium | reverse complement strand
TGCGGCGGTTCGCTGGTGGCGCCGCAGTGGGTGCTCACCGCGGGCCACTGTCGGCTCTATCCGAGCGGTCAGATCCGCGTCCTGACCGGCAGTGCGTCACTGACGAGCGGAGCGGGGCAGGTGATCGGCGTCGCGCGACAGGTCCGACATCCCCTGTACAAGCAGATCGTGCCGGGCGCCCCGCGCGATGACCTCATGCTCCTCCGCCTGACGGAGCCCAGTGCCGCACCGGCGATCCCGCTGGCGAAGGCGACGAAGCCGCCCGCGACGGGCACCTTGCTCCACGTCGCTGGGTGGGGCTCGACCACGTACAACGCCTCCAACGACTCGTTCGGCCCTGGCGCGAGCGAGCTGCGTGCCGTCGCGGTCCGGGTCAAGCCGTCGCAGCAGTGCGTCGACGCGTACGGCGCCAAGGCCTTCTTCCCGCAGGACATGGTGTGCGCGTCACTGCCCAACCGCGATGCCTGCGCTGGCGACAGCGGTGGGCCACTCGTCGATCGGCCCGGGCCGGGCGCGGTGCTGATCGGCGTCGTCTCCTGGGGCACGGGGTGCGCGATGGCGCGCTATCCGGGCGTCTACTCCCTGGTGGAGCACAACCGCTGCTGGGTCGAGTCCACGATCAACCCGCCCGGTGCACCCAGCGCCGTCACGATCGCACAGGGCGACGGCTCCGTTGCGATCGACTGGCACTGGACGAAGCCATGCACCGACGCGCCCCTGCCGTCGTCCTATCGCGTGCGCGTCGCCGAGACGGGGCAGGTCGTTGATGTGCCCGGCGGCGACCGGCGTCTCGATCTCACCGGATTGGCGAACGGCACGGCGTACACCGTCAGCGTCACGGCGCTCAACGAGAACGGCGAGAGCGCACCCGTCGCGATTGTCGGCGTCCCCGGACCGAACTTCGTCGCCACCCAACGCGTGGCGTGGACGGGCTACCGCACGGCGCGCGTGACGTTCACCCTCGCCGCCCACGGGGCACCACTGCAGTGGCGCGCCGAGGCCGGTCCGGGGCTGCGATTGGCCGCCCGTCCATGGCAGGCCGCAGCACCCGCCGAGACGCCACAGGCGATCACCACCGACCTCACGGACCTGCCCGTCGGGACGGCCGTCGACGTTCGCATCGTGGCGACGGACGGCGTCACGACCACGAATGCCGGCCCGACCCAACTGCCGACGCCGCTCCGGCCCGCACCGATCAGCGGCATCAACCTGCACGGCACCGTCGCCGTGGGGCGGGCAGTGCGCTGCGACATCGGCCGCTGGAGCGGTACGCGCCCCTTCGCCATCACCCGGCAGTGGCTCGTCAATGGGCGCCTGATCGCCGGTGCCGATGAGCGCATCTATACGCCTGTCTCGACGCAGGCCGGGCGAAAGCTCGCCTGTCGCGTGACCGTCAGCGGTCCCGGCGGCATCACGCGCCGCACGACGGCAAGCGCCGTCATCGCCGGCTAGTTGCGGGTGGCCTCAGGCTCCGGCACGCCGCGCCGGGCAACGCCGTCCGCGATCGCGGCCGCGGCTACGGCGGCCGCGACGCCCTCGACCACCTTGCGATTGAAGACGCTCGGCACGATGTACTCCGGCGTCAGCTCGTCCAGGCCGATCGTGTCGGCGATCGCGGCAGCGGCTGCCAGCTTCATGCTGGGTGTGATGCATCGGGCACGAACGTCGAGCGCACCGCGGAAGATGCCCGGGAAGGCCAGAACGTTGTTGATCTGGTTCGGGTAGTCGCTGCGTCCGGTCGCCATCACGGCCGCGATGCCCTCGACCTCCTCCGGGACGATCTCCGGATTCGGATTCGCCATCGCGAAGATGATCGGATCGGACGCCATCGAGCGGACCATGTCGACGGAGATCACGCCGGGGCGGGAGACGCCGATCACCACGTCCGCGCCCCGCAGCGCCTCGGCGGCGCCGCCAGTGATCCCCTCGGGGTTCGTGCGCTCGGCGTAGGCCTGGAGCGCCGGGTCCATCCCCGAACGCCCGCGATGCACAATGCCGTCGACGTCGACGCCGACCACGTGCGTCACGCCACCGGCCAGCAGCATGTCGGTAACCGCCGTCCCGGCCGCGCCCGTCCCGATCACGGCAACGCGGATCTCACCGATACCCTTGCCGACGACGCGCAGGGCGTTGCGCAGCGCCGCGAGCACCGTGATGGCGGTGCCGTGCTGATCGTCGTGGAAGACCGGGATGTCGAGCGCCTCCTCGAGACGACGCTCGATCTCGAAGCAGCGCGGTGCCGAGATGTCCTCGAGGTTGATACCGCCGAACCCGGGGGCGAGCAGTTCGACCGCGCGGATGATCTCCTCGGGATCCTTCGAGTCCAGGCAGATCGGCCAGGCGTCGACGCCGGCGAACTCCTTGAAGAGCATCGCCTTGCCCTCCATCACCGGTAGCGCGGCAGCAGGCCCGATGTCGCCGAGACCAAGCACCGCGGTGCCATCGGTGACGACCGCGATCGTGTTGCCCTTGCCCGTCAGATTCCAGACGTTGTCGGGCTCGTCGGCGATCGAGCGCGAGACGCGCGCGACGCCGGGCGTGTACGCCATCGACAGGTCATCACGCGTGCGGATGGGCACCTTCGGCGTCATCTCGATCTTGCCGCCCTTGTGCATCAGGAACGTGCGGTCCGACACGTTGACGACGCGGATGCCGTCAATCGCGGCGATCGCCTCGACGACGCGCTCACCGTGCTCCTCGTTCGCGCAGAGCACGCTGATGTCGCGCACGACGGAGTCCTGATCCACGCGCACGAGGTCGATCGCACCGAGGATGGCATCGGCGTCGCCGATCGCCGCGGCGACGCGCGCGAACTGCCCGGGCTCGTGCGGAATCAGCGCGCGGATGGTGAGGCTGTAGGACGCGGAATGGTGGGTCGCCACGGTGCTCAGGGTAGCGCGCATGGTGTGGCGGCTAGGCTGCACGCATGGTGAAGAAGGCCTCCGAGCTCGATCTCAACGATGCACCGGCTCGGGAGAGCCGCCTGTTCCTCGTCGACGGCAACTCGCTGGCCTACCGCGCGTTCTACGCGCTGCCGGAGGACTTCTCCACCAGCGACGGCTTTCCGACCGGAGCGCTGTTCGGTTTCGCCAGCATGATGATGAAGCTGCTGCAGGACTACACGCCGTCCGGCGTGATCGTCTGCTGGGACGAGAAGCCGACGGAACGCCTCGAGCTGCACCCCGGCTACAAGGGCTCGCGCAAGCCGACCCCCGAGCTGCTGAAGGAGCAACGCCCGTTCTTCCCGGAACTGGTCGAGGCGTTCGGCTACCGCAATCTGAGCGTGGTCGGCCGCGAGGCCGACGACGTGATCGGCACCCTCACACGGATCGCCGACGAGCAGGCGATCGCGACCTGCATCGTCTCGACCGATCGCGACGCCTTCCAGTTGGTCAGCGACCTCGTCTGCCTGATGATGAATCCGCGCGGCATGACGGAGGTGCTCGTCTACACGCCGGAGCGCGTGGCGGAGCGCCTCGGCGTACCGCACACCGCGGTGCCCGATCTGATCGGCCTCAAGGGCGACACGTCCGACGACATCCCCGGCGTGCCCGGGATCGGCGAGAAGACCGCTGCCGAGCTGCTCGACGCCTACGGCTCCCTCGAGGGTGTCTACGAGCACATCGATGAGATCAAGGGCCCCAAGCGCAAGCAGAATCTGATCGAGCATCGCGACGAGGCGTTCCGCTCCCGCGAACTCGGCACGATCGTCCGCGACATCGCGGAGCTCGCCGACTTCGATCCAGGCGCCGTGCTCGATGCCCCACCGGACCGCTCCAAGCTCGCAGAGCTGTTCCGCAAGTGGGAGATGCACCAGCTGCTGCGTCGCCTCGACGACCTGGACGACCTGCTGCCGTCGCTGGCCGCCGCGAGTGCCGCGCCTGCCGGCCCGGGAGAGACCGGGACGCGTGTCACGGGTACCGAGCTGCAGGCGCGTCTGGCGGACTGCCTCGAGGCGGGCATCGCCGTGGCCGATGGCATCCTCGCCGTCTCGACCGAACACGGCCACTGGCTCGCCGATCCCGGCGATCCGGATGTGGCGCTCGCCCTTGCCGAACCGGCACTGATCGGTCATGACGTCAAGGGCGCGTTGCGTGCGGTCGGCGGCGAGCGCATCGCACCCGCGTTCGACACCGCGCTGGCCGCCTACCTGTTGGACCCCGGGCGCAACGGCTACGCCGTCGACGATCTGCTTCGCGAACACGCGCTGACGGTGGCGACTGAGGGGGAGGGGGCGGAGGCACTGCGCGAGGCGATCGCCGTGCGTCAGCTGCGCCAACCGCTGACCGCCCGGCTCGCCGCGCGTCGACTGCTCCCGTTGCTGGCCGATCTCGAGCTCCCGCTCGTGCCCGTGCTCGCCGAGATGGAGCGGGTCGGCATCGCCGTTGACATCCCCGTGCTCGAGGCAATCGCACAGCGCTGCGCAACGGAGGTCGCCGAGCTCGAGACCGAGGCCCACCGCCTCGCCGGGGGACCATTCACGCTCGGCTCACCCAAGCAGCTGGGAGAGATCCTGTTCAGCCGTCTGGATCTTCCCGTGCAGACCTCGGGCAAGACCGGCCCCTCCACGGACCGGACCGTCCTCGCCAAGCTGCGACCGCTCCATCCGATCATCCCGGTGATCGAGCGGTGGCGCGAGCTGTCGAAGCTCCTCTCGACCTACCTGCGCGCGCTCCCCGAGGCAGCCGCTGCCGACGGACGGATCCACACGACGTTCTCGCAGCACACGGCGGCCACCGGGCGGCTGTCCTGCACGAATCCGAATCTGCAGGCGATCCCTGTGCGCACGCCGATCGGACAGGAGATCCGCGCCGCGTTCATCGCGGCGCCCGGCACGCAGCTGATCTCCTGCGACTACTCGCAGGTGGAACTGCGCATCCTGGCCGCCCTGTGCCAGGAGCCCGGCCTCGTGGATGCCTTCCGGCGCGGCGACGACGTGCACCGTGCGACCGCCGCCGAAGTGCTCGGCAAGGCCCCGGCGGAGGTCACGAAGGAGGAGCGTGACCGCGCGAAGGCCGTGAACTTCGGGATCATCTACGGCATCAGCTCGTTCGGTCTCGCCGAGCAGCTCGAAATCTCGCGCGACGAGGCGCAGCAGTACATCGACACGTACCTCGGCCGCTACCCCGCCGTGCAGGCGTTCATCACCCGCACGATCGAGGAGACGGCCGAGCGCGGGTACGCCCTCACACTGCTCGGCCGCCAGCGCCCGATTCCCGAACTGCGCGCCAAGAACCGCCAGGTGCACCAACTCGGTGAGCGGCTCGCCATCAACTCGCTGATTCAGGGCAGTGCCGCCGACATCATCAAGGTCGCGATGATCGCGTGCGATCGGCGCATCCGCGACGAGGGCCGTCAGGCCAAGCTCGTGCTGCAGGTCCACGACGAACTCGTCTTCGAAGTTGCCGAGGCCGACGTCGAGGCCGTCCGCGCGCTGATCGTGGAGGAGATGGTGAATGCCCATCCGCTCGATCCGCCGCTGGTCGCCGATGCCGGCGTCGGCGCCACCTGGGCCGCAGCCAAGGAGTAGGGGCGGGCCTGAAGCCCCGTTTCCCCTGCGTTGGTAGGCTCTGCCGCTGTATCAGGGTCATTTCCGACCCGCAATGACAAGGACAGTCCTCTACCGATGAGCATGACCAAAGAAGAGATGATCGCCGCAGACCCCAGCGTCTGGATCGAGATCGACGGCGAGATGGTGCCGAACTACGACGCGACGATCACGGAGTTCTCCGAGGGCGACGTCGTCACCGGCAAGGTCGTGCGCATCGACAAGGACGAGGTCCTGATCGACATCGGCTACAAGAGCGAGGGTGTCATTCCCGTCGCCGAGCTGAGCATCCGCCGTTCCGTCGACCCCGGTGACGAGGTCGAGCTGGGCGAGGAGGTCGACGCTCTCGTCATGCAGAAGGAGGATCAGGACGGTCGCCTGATCCTGTCGAAGAAGCGCGCTCGCTTCGAGAAGGCGTGGAAGCGCATCGAGGCCGCCGCCGAGTCGGGCGAGCCCGTCGATGGCACGGTCATCGAGGTCGTCAAGGGCGGTCTGATCATCGACCTCGGCGTCCGCGGCTTCCTGCCCGCCTCGCTGGTCGACATCCGCCGCGTTCAGGACCTCGAGGAGTTCCGCGGCCAGGAGCTCCGCTGCAAGGTGATCGAGCTCAACCGCTCGCGCAACAACGTCGTCCTCTCGCGTCGCGCGATGCTCGAGGAGGAGCGCCGTGAGGTCCGCCAGCGCATCCTCGACGATCTGGCTCCGGGCAAGACCGTCACGGGTGTCGTGTCGAACATCGTCGACTTCGGCGCGTTCGTCGACCTCGACGGCATCGACGGCCTGATCCACATCTCCGAGCTGTCGTGGAGCCACGTCAACCATCCGTCCGAGCTCCTCGAGATCGGCCAGGAGGTCGAGGTCAAGGTGCTCGACGTGGACCGCGATCGCCAGCGCATCTCGCTCGGTCTCAAGCAGACGCAGGCCGATCCGTGGCAGCGCGTCCTCGAGAGCTACCAGCAGGGCGACGTCGTCCACGGCCGTGCCACCAAGGTGGTCACGTTCGGTGCGTTCGTCGAGATCCTGCAGGGCGTCGAGGGCCTCGTGCACATCTCCGAGCTGGCTGAGCGGCACATCGAGAACCCGCGCGAGATCGTCTCGCAGAACGACCACGTGCTCGTGCGCATCATCGAGATCGATGCCGAGCGCCGTCGCCTCTCGCTCTCGATGAAGCAGGTTCTGCCGGGCGATCCGATCCTCCCGCCGATCAGCCTGATCCCGGGCGGCGATCCGTTCATCGATCCGAACGAGCCGATCGCCGAGCCGAGCGGCTCGCCGGACCTCGAGCTGGACCACGTCGAGGAGGGCGAGTACGACCTCGAGGGTCTGCTCCCGCCCGGCATGGCCGCTGAGCTCGCTGCCGCCGTCGCCGCAGAGCAGGCCAACAAGGCTGCCGCTGCTGCCGAGGCTGCTGCGGCCGAGCCGGCCGCTGAGGCCGAGGCCGTCGCAGAGGTCGAGGCGGAGGCCGAGGTCGTCGCAGAGGTCGAGGCGGAGGTCGAGGCGGAGGTCGAGGCGGAGGCCGCTGAGGCCGACGCGGACGCAACCGAGGCCTAGTCGGAGACGATGGCCGGTCAGCCGCTGCTGATC
The DNA here is from genome assembly GCA_903847495.1 of uncultured Actinomycetes bacterium. Classification (GTDB taxonomy): domain Bacteria; phylum Actinomycetota; class Thermoleophilia; order Gaiellales; family F1-60-MAGs149; genus F1-60-MAGs149. The sequence continues at coordinate 2,827 of CAINDT010000302.1, read as the reverse complement.
GGTGTCACCGGCGCTATCGGCGCGGGAAAATCGAGTGTGCTCCAGGCCTTCGCCCTGCGCGGTTGCGCCTGCCTGAGCGCCGACGCCGTCGTGCACACGCTCTACCACCAGAGCCGTGTGCGCGACGCCGTCGTCGCGCGCTTCGGTGAGCAGGTCCTCGACGATCACGGCGAGGTCGACCGTGTCACGCTCGCCCGCCTCGTGTTCGGCGACCAGAACGCGCTGGCGTGGCTCGAGCAGTATCTGCATCCACTGGTCGAGGACCACATGCGCACGTGGTTGGCGGAGGCGCAGCTGCGAGAGCCCGCGCCGCCGCTGGTGGTCTACGAGTCGCCACTGTTGTTCGAGGCGGGACTCCAACGCCGATTCGATCGCACCCTCGTGGTGACGGCAAACGACGACGTTCGGCGATCCCGAATCGCCGGACGCGGTGGTCTGGAACGGCTCGCGGACCGCGAGTCCCGCATGTGGACGGCCGAGCAGCGGCTCGCGGCCGCCGATGACGCCATCGACAACAGCGGCACCCTCGCAGAGCTCCAGCACACCGTCGACGCGTACATCGAGCGATACGCTGGGGCGTGATGCGCCGTGCCCTCGGGTTCATCCTCCTCGCGATCCTCGCGCTCGGCGCCTTCGGCGTCTACGTGGTCCGAGCCGAACCCGACTGGTACCTGCGCATGCGCTATCCGCTGCAGTACGAGACGATCATCGATGCGCACGCGGAGAACTACGGGCTCGAGCCGTCGCTGCTGGCGGCGGTGGTCTACAGCGAGTCGAAGTTCGACCCGACCGCCGAATCAGCCGCCGGCGCGATCGGGCTGATGCAGCTGCTGCCAGAGACCGCGCAGGGCATCGCCGATCACACGGGCGGCGGGAACTACACCGTCGCGGACCTCTACGACCCGGAGCTCAACATTCGCTACGGCGCGTGGTACCTGTCCCGCCTCCGCGACAAGTACCGCGACCACCCGCAGGCTCTCGACCTCGCGCTCGCGGCCTACAACGCCGGTCAGGGCAACGTCGATCGCTGGGTCGCCGAGGTCCCCGCCGGCGCCCGAGTCCGCATCCCGTTCCGCGAGACGCGCGACTACCTGCAGCGCGTGCATCACGTTCAGGCCATCTACCGCAGTGCGTACGGGTTACGCTGACGCCATGCTCCTGCAACCGCGCGAACTCGATCGACTCCTCCTTTTCCAAGCGGCGTCCTTGGCGCGTGCGCGCCGAGAGCGCGGTCTGCTGCTGAACGCACCGGAGGCGATCGCGATCATCGCCGACACCGCCTGCGAGGCCGCGCGCGACGGCGCATCGCACGCCGAGGCGATCGCCGCCGCCACAGCCGCGCTGGGACCGGCCGACGTGCTGCCTGGCGTCCCATCGCTGGTCGGACACATCGAAGTCGAGGCGCTGTTCGGCGACGGCACGCGTCTGCTGCTGATCATCGAGCCCCTCGGACCCGGCGCGTCCGACGGTCCCGGCTCCGTGCAGGCCGCCTCTGTCGTGGACGAGCCGGTAGCCGGCGTGCGCGAGCTTGCCGTGACGAGCACCGCCCGCGTGCCGATCGCGGTCACGAGCCACTGGCACTTCTTCGAGGCCAACCGCCTGCTCGATTTCGATCGGGCCGCGGCGTGGGGGATGCGTCTGGCCATCCCCACCGGTAGCACCATCCGGTGGGCCCCCGGCGAGACGCACACGGTCCCCCTGCGTCCGTTCACCGGCCGGCGCATCGCCTTCGGCTTCTCCGGCCTCGTCAACGGTCCGCTCGACGCCCCCGGTGCGCTCGAGCAGGCACTGGCCCTCGCTGCCGAGCGAGGCTACCTCGGAGCAGGCGCATGAGTCTCGAACCACAGGCCTACGCGCGCGTCTACGGACCGACCGTCGGCGACCGGGTTCGTCTCGGCGACACGAGTCTCGTGATCCAGGTCGAGGCCGACGATCAGGAACGCGGCAACGAGGTGCTTGGCGGCTTCGCGAAGACCGCCCGCGACGGCCTGATGGCGCAGGCGACACTCGACGCCGTCGAGATCGCCGTCACGCAGGTGCTGATGGTCGATCCCGTGCTCGGGGTGCGCAAGACCACCATCGGCATCACTGACGGCCGCATCGTGGCCATCGGCCGCGCAGGCAACCCGGACATCATGGACGGCGTCGACGTGGTGCTCGGCACCGACACCGCGATCGTCTCCGGCGAGGGCCTGATCGCGACGGCCGGGTCGATCGATTCCCACGTGCACCTGCTCAGCCCGCGCATCACCGATCAGGCGCTCGCCGCGGGTTTCACCTCACTCGTGATTCAGGACTACGGTCCGGTTTGGAACCTCGGCACCAATCCCGTCTGGGCGCTGCAGCACGTCCACGCCGCCCTCGAGCACACGCCGCTGAACACGCTGATGCTGGCTCGCGGCTCGTCCAGCCGCCCCGAGCCGCTCGAGCGCATGCTCGCCGCTGGCGCCGCCGGCCTCAAGATCCACGAGGACGTCGGGGCGAACGCGACCGCACTCGACATGGCACTGCGGGTCGCCGACGCGCACGACGTCCAGGTCTGTCTGCACACGGACGGCCTCAACGAGGGCATGCTGGTCGACGACACCCTGCGGGTGATCGACGGCCGCACCATCCACGCGTTCCACATTGAGGGCACCGGCGGTGGCCACGCCCCCGACGTCATGCGCATGGCCGGCGTTCCCAACATCCTGACCTCGTCGACGAATCCGACCTTCCCGTACGGCGTCAACACGGCCGCGGAGCACGCTGCCATGGTCGAACTCGTGCACGTGCTGCGCGAGGATCTCCCCGGCGACCATCAGCTCGCACTCGACCGCGTCCGCAC
>CAINDT010000301.1 GCA_903847495.1 uncultured Actinomycetes bacterium | reverse complement strand
CTTCGGCACGGCGATGATGGAGCTGATCTCGTTCGACGAGGACGGCAACTGCTTCGGCGGCAACTTCATGGACTACCTGATCCCGACCGCGGTGGAGAGCCCGGACTGGACGCTGGGTGAGTGCACGACGCCGTCGCCGCATCATCCGTTCGGCGCGAAGGGCGTCGGCGAGTCGCCGACGGTCGGCTCGCCGCAGGCGTTCGTCAACGCCGTGGTCGATGCTCTGCATCCGTACGGCATCACGAACATCGACATGCCGCTGTCGTCGCACAAGGTCTGGAAGGTCCTGCGCGACAACGGCGTCTCGGACGAGTAACCGAGTCGATACTGGGTTCATGAAGCGCACGCTCGACATCGCACGCACGGCAGCGGACCTGGCCCTCCAGGGACAGCCGTACGTGCTCGCGACCGTGGTCCGGGCCGAGGCACCAGCCTCGGTCCGGCCCGGCGCGAAGGCCATCGTGTTTCCGGATGGTCGTGTCGAGGGTTGGATCGGCGGCTCGTGCTCCGAGCCGAACGTGGTGCGCCATGCGCGCCGCGCCCTGCAGACGGGCGAGACGGAATTGCTCCGGATCGGCCCTGAGGACCTGCTGCCGCCGAGCGGCGTGACGGGCCTCACCACCACCTGCCCCTCGGGAGGGACCGTGGACATCTTCCTGGAGCCGGTCGTGCCGACCCCGCAGCTCGTCGTGATCGGCCACACGCCGGTCGCGAGCGCTGTCGCGTCGATCGGCGAGGCGATCGGTCATCGCGTCCTGCTGATCGACGGGCGCAAGGGCATCGACCAGGCCGGCATCGAACCGGGGGCCAACGTCGTCGTCGCGTCGATGGGCCACTACGACGAGGATGCGCTGGAGGTGGGCCTCGCCCATCAGCCGGCGTCGCTCTCGCTGATCGCCTCCCGCAAGCGTGCGCATGCGGCGCTCGAGCTGCTGCGCGAGCGCAAGGTGGCGGAGGACCTGATCGCCACGATCGACACCCGCCCGGGCGTCGAGCTCGGCGAGGTCACGCAGGAGGAGATTGCCCTGGCGGTCGTCGCCGGCATCGTGCAGCGCACCCGCGCCGCCCAAGCCGCTGGGCCGCGTACCGCGATCGATCCCACCTCGGGCTCCGAGATCCTCGTCGACGAGACGACGCCCTCGACCGAGTACGAGGGTACGACGTACTTCTTTAGCTGCAACGGCTGCAAGGGCCGGTTCCTCGAGAACCCGGCCAAGTTCGTCGGCACGCCCGCCTAGCTGTTCTGCGCAGGCTCATAGGTAGAACACCGAGCGTCCGCTGCGCTGCTGTCCTCAGCGGTGCCGCGTGATGGCATCGACGTGCTTCGGTGGAGCCGTGGCCGCGGACATCGGCGCGGGGCTGATGCCGTAGACGACCGCGGTTAGTCCACCGGGACGGTTGACGATGCGGAAGCGCACGATGTACGCGCCCGTATCGGTCCCGGCGGTGATTGCCACGCGCATGCGAAAGCGCCGGGTCAGGCTGGTGAATTGGTACGTGGCCTTGAACGTGCCGTTGGCGGCGGTGGCGAGCTGCGCCTGCTGCGTCTTCTGGAACGTGATGCCGACGTCGGCCCCCGCGATCGCCACGCGCGGATTGTCGGCGCTCGTGAAGAGCCCGGTGATGGCGATCGTGTTGCCGTAGACCGTGCGCCACCGGACGCAGCTTCCGGCGCGGCGCAGCGAGCAGACGCGACGCTGCGTGATTCGTTTCGGGACGATGCGGATGTCCTTGAGGGTCGCGATCTTGCCGCTTAACGCGGTCGTGAAGCCCCACGCGTGGGTGACGCCGTTCGTGAACGTGACCCTCGCGGAGTAGTTGGCGTTGTCGACCAGCGGCCGGACGGGGATGATGATCCCCGAAGCCGCCGTCAGGTACGCACCGACGGTCGGGTTGGTCGAGTCGACCCACCGGACGGGTACGGCGCCGGTCGGTCCGCTCAGCGAGGCCGACTGGATGGCGATCGGCTGGCCGTTCGCGGTGATGCCGCTGATCGTCGCCGGACCCCACTGGTACACGTAGAGGTGCGGTCCGGTGGGGTTGGGGATGCCGAGGGCCTGCGCGGGGGTGGTTGGCCACTCGGCGCTGGCCTCGCTCGCGTAGATGCTCGCACCGATGCCGGGATAGGTGACGACGGTGTTCGTCAGCGGGATTGAGCGCAGATAGCCGGGCCAGGTCGTCGCGCAGACGAACTCGTTGTCGTCGGCAATGCCCATCTCGGACAACTGCGGCGCGAGCAGCTGGGCGAGGTGGAGCGGTGCGGTCTCCCAGAGGAACACGTTCGGCGTCCAGGTGATGCCCGCCGCCAGCACGGCGTGCCCGGCTGCCCAGTTGCCACCGTCGGTGTACCAGGGGCTGGCCGGGTTCTCGAAGTGGTCGACCGTACTGGTCTTGTGCATGTAGACGACGTGGCTCGCGCACTTCGCGGACCAGTCCGGGTTGAGCGTGATGCCGGCGGGAATGCCGTTGGCCTCGCGCTTGGCATTGAGTGCGGCCACGTCGCCTTCGGGTGTACCCGCCGAGGCCGCACCGCAGACGATCAAGAGCAGTGCGATCACGAGCAGGGCTGGAGCGGTACGGCGCGGCATCAGCCGCACCCTATGGGGGT
>CAINDT010000300.1 GCA_903847495.1 uncultured Actinomycetes bacterium | reverse complement strand
GCAGCCGAAGCCCTTGCCGCAGGCGCGGCAGTGCAGCGCGAGCGCGGCGCCACGTCGGTTGAGGAGGATCATCGCCCGGCCGCCATCGCGCTCGATGTCGCCAAGCGCCGCAGCCAGCGACCGCGACAGCGGATAGTGGCCATCGCGCGATAGATCGACGAGTTCCACGGGTGGTAGGCGCCCACCGACGCGCTCGGTCAGCTTGACGTGCTCGAGCGCCTTCCACGCCTCCGGACGCGGTGTCGCAGAGGCGAAGACCACGGCGGCGTTCGCGGCGCGGGCGCGCATCAGCGCCACGGTGCGCGCGTCGTAGCGCGGATCCGACTCCTGCTTGTAGGCGACCTCGTGCTCCTCGTCGACGACGATCAGTCCCAGGTCGCGCATCGGCGCGAGGATCGCAGAGCGCGCCCCGACGAGCACGCGCGCCTCCCCCGCCTCGAGGCGCTGCCAGACGCGGGCGCGCTCGCCCTTGGCGAGGCCGGAGTGCAGCACCTCGACGAGGCTGCCGAAGCGCCGCCGCACGCGGGCGGCGGTCTGCGGCGCCAGCGAGATCTCGGGTACGAGGATGATGACGCCACGCCCCTGCTGCAGCGCGTGCGCGGCGGCGCGCAGGAACACCTCGGTCTTGCCGGAGCCCGTCACCCCGTGCAGCAGCAGCTCGCGGCTGCCCTCGCCGCCGTCGATCGCCCGCTCGAGCCGGCGGATCGCAGCGAGCTGCGCCTCGGTCGCGTCGAGGGCGGCCTCGAGGTTCGGCGGCGGTGCATCGATCTCGACGAGCTTGCCCTCGGCGACGAGTTTGCGCACCGCGGCCGGCGCGGCACCCGAGCGGGCCGCGATGTCGCTGAGCGGACCGGGCGCATCCAGGGCCGCGTGCAGGATCGCCGTCTGACGCGAGCCACGCACCGTCGCCTCTGCCACCGCCGCGAGCCACGGGTCGGGCGGCGGCGCGTTGCCGGCTGGCGGCAGCACGAGCTTGAGGGCGCGTGCGGGCGGCGTGGCGTACCGCTCGCCGATCCTCAGCGCGAGGTCGACGAGCTCGGGCGGCACGCGGCCACCCGTATCCGTCGCGGGCTTCAGCGCGATACCCGCCGGGATGTCCTCAGGCGTGGCTGCGCGCAGGACGACGCCCTGCTCCTGTCGGCGCCCAAGCGGAATCTCGACGACTGCGCCCGCGGGCAGATCACCCGCGTACGTCAGCGGCCCTTTCAGCCCGCGCGTCGTGACGAGCGGTATGACAACGAGGGCGTTAGAGCGCAGCGAGGAGCTCGTCGACCTTGTCGGTGCGCTCCCAGCTGAATTGATCCCGTCCGAAGTGGCCATAGGCTGCAGTCGGACGATAGACCGGGCGGCGCAGGTCGAGCTGCTCGAGGATCGCGGCGGGGCGCAGATCGAAGACCGCCCGGACCGCCGCGGCGATCGCGTTCTCGTCCTTCGTGGCCGTGCCGAACGTCTCCACCATCACCGAGACCGGGTGCGCGACGCCAATCGCGTAGGCGACCTGGACCTCGCAGCGCTCGGCCAGACCGGCGGCGACGATGTTCTTGGCGACCCAGCGCGCGGCGTAGGCGCCCGAGCGATCGACCTTAGAGGGATCCTTGCCCGAGAAGGCTCCGCCGCCATGGCGCCCCATGCCGCCATACGTGTCGACGATGATCTTGCGGCCGGTCAGGCCGCAGTCGCCCATCGGACCACCGATGACGAAGCGGCCGGTCGGGTTGACGAGCAGGAAGTCGCTGGCGAGATCAACGCCACCGGCGAGCTCGGCGGGCAGCAGGCCCTTCACCACGTGCTCGGCCAGATCAGCCTTGATCTGCTCCTGCGAGATCTCCTCGGCGTGCTGCGTGGAGATCAGGACGCGATCGATGCCGATCGGGCGCAGGTGGCCACCCTCTTCGGCGTACTCGATCGTGACCTGGGTCTTGCCGTCGGGGCGCAGATACGGCAGCGTGCCGTTCTTGCGCACCTCGGAGAGGCGATGCGAGAGGCGGTGCGACAGCTGGATCGGCAGCGGCATCAGCTCGGGCGTCTCGGTGCACGCGTAGCCGAACATCATGCCCTGATCGCCTGCGCCGACCTCGTCGGCATCCTGTCCGTCGACGCCCTGCGCGATGTCGGGCGACTGGCGGTCGAGGGCGACCATGACGTTGCAGGTATTGCAGTCGAAGCCCTTCAGCGCATCGTCGTAGCCGATGTCGCGCACGGTGCCGCGCGCCAGCTCGGGAATGTCGATGCGGGCCGACGTGGTGATCTCGCCGGCGACGAGCACGAGACCGGTCGTGACGAGCGTCTCGCAGGCGACGCGGGCTGCCGGATCCTGCTCGAGCACGGCATCGAGCACCGTGTCGGAGATCTGGTCGGCGATCTTGTCGGGATGCCCCTCGGTGACGGATTCCGAGGTGAAGAGAATCGAGTGTTCCTGCGCCACGCTGCGCTCCTATCGCGGCCACACCGTGAAGATGCAGCGGATTATCACGCGCATGCTACAGCGCGAACCCCCTGCGCGGCGCAGATGCGTGCTAGCCGATGGAGATGAAGACCGTCGCGCCGTCGGCCGTACCCCACGCCACGACGCCGTTGATGGCGTTCGTGCTGGCCGGAACGGTCGCTCCCATCGCCTTCGCCTGCGCGCGCAGCTGCCCGGCGTTGACGTAGGCGATGCCGGTCACGTCGGACGGCACGCCGGCGCGATCGACGATCGCGCGGTACGCATCCGTCTCAGCGATCGACGAGTCCGGCTTCGCGGCGAGACGCGCATCCGTCCCGATGGCCAAGGTGGCGCTATCGCCCTGCCGGGTGACGGCGATCTGCGGGAGCGGTCCGTCCATGCGCTTCTCGGCCTGCTTGCGGGCGCTATCGGCCATCGGCAGGCTGTCGGTGAGGGTCTGCGCAGAGGCGATCGCCTTGGCAAGCGTCGCGCCGGCAGCGGCCGGATCCTGCGGCTGGGTCAACAGCGCTGCGGCGGGCGTCTCGCCGCCGACGGCGACCACGGCGTGCTGGCCGCCGAGCGCCCCCAGCAGGTCGCCGAGCTTGATCCCGGTCGTCTTCTCCGCAGCCGCGATCATGTCCGCGAGCTGCCCATCCTGCTGCTGCGCAGCGGCGATCGCCGTCTGGAGCGTCGGCCCCAGATCGCGGAAGGCTGCGAAGCCGATCGCGTCGGCCGGCACCTGCTCGAGGATCGTCGGGTCGTACGCGGTCGGGAAGGCGAGGCCGAGCTTCGTCAGCGCAGCCTGGTCCGCGTCGCCCGCAGCGACGACACGGAGCCCGCCCTGCTCAGCGGTGATGGCGATGCCGAGCCCGCGGATGTCCTTGAGCGCGTCACTGAGCTGTCCAAGCGACGCCGTCATGTCGGGCGCCCCCTCGGGGAGTGCGTTCTGCGGCAGCACCGAGCCGGCCAACTGCACCAGACCGGCGAGCCGGGCGGGTGCGATGTAGGCGACGGCCACGGCGTCACCCGGCAGCTTGGCGATTGTCGTCTTGAAGGCCGCATCGTCGGCGAGCGCGGGCTTCTGCCCGGCCTGCGTGGCAAGCGCCTCGACGAGGGTGGCGCGCGAGGTGGCGCCGATCACCATCGAGCCGTCGATGGCGAAGGCAAAGGCGTCCTTCTCCCAGACGTCCTTGCCGTCAAGCGCGGGTGCCTGCGTGAAGCCGGCCTGCTTGAGCATCGCCGGCAAGGCCGCACCGTCGGCGGCGGTCGCGACGATCACGGCCTCGACGGCCGGCTTCAGGTCGGCACCAAGCGTGATGCCCACGAGGCCGACACTGACGTCGCCACCGAGCGCGCGCACGACCTTCGCCTGCTGGGTCGTGCCGTCGAGCATCTCGTTGAGCTTCGCGACAGCCTCGTCGCCACCCTGCACTTTGCCCGCCAGACCCTCGAGGGCCTGGAACTGGGAGCCATCGCGGTCCAGATTGACGCTCGCATAGGCGAGTGCCGAGGTCGGAACGGCGCTCGCGCCCTTCACCCGTGCCTCGGCGCCGGCGTTGGCATCACCACTGCCGAAGGCAGCGATCACCGCAACGGCGAAACCAGCGATGAGAAGTCCGAGCAGAGCGATTGAGCGACGGTTCGTCATGACCTGAGTGTACCTCCGGTCTTCTAATCGCACCGCGACGGAAATCGGCTGTCCGTGGAATCCCGCAGCGCGTGGCTAGCGACCGGCGATGCGCAACAGGTTCTCGGCGTACTCGAGATCCCGCTCGGCACGGAAGCGGTTGACCGCCTCGTCGCCGTCATCGGCCAGCTGAATGCGCGCACGCGCGTCGGCCGCTTTGGCCTCTGCGGCGGGGACGTCGATCGCGTCGGTCGGCATCGCGCCCTCGACGAGCGCGATCGCCTTCTCTCCCTGCATGGAGAAGTACCCGTCCGAGGTGGCGAACGAGCGCCACTCGGTCGGGCTCACGCGCACCCGGATCTCCCCCACGTTCAGGCGGGAGACGATCGGCTGGTGGCGCGGCAGGACGCCGAGGCCGCCTTCGGAACCGGGCACGACGACCATCTCCGCCTCACCGGCGAACGCATAGCCCTCGGGCGTGATGATCTCGCAGTGCAGCGTGGCCATGGGTTACGCCGCGGCGGTCTTGAGGCGCTCGGCCTCGGCGACGACGTCCTCGATGCCGCCGCAGAGGAAGAAGGCCTGCTCCGGCACATCGTCGTGCTTGCCGTCGAGGATCTCCTGGAAGCCGCGGATCGTGTCCTCGATGCGGACGTAGCGTCCCTCGCGGCCGGTGAACACGGCGGCGACGAAGAACGGCTGCGACAGGAAGCGCTGGATCTTGCGGGCGCGCTGCACCGTCAGCTTGTCCTCATCGGAGAGCTCGTCCATGCCGAGGATCGCGATGATGTCCTGGAGGTCCTTGTAGCGCTGGAGGACCTGCTGGACCTGGGTCGCGACGCGGTAGTGCTCCTCGCCGACGACGTCGGGCTGGAGGATGCGGCTGGTCGAGTCGAGCGGATCCACGGCTGGGTAGATGCCCTGCTCCGAGATCGCACGCGACAGCACGGTCGTGGCGTCAAGGTGGGAGAACGTTGCGGCCGGGGCCGGGTCGGTCAGGTCGTCGGCAGGCACGTAGATGGCCTGGACCGAGGTGATCGAGCCCTTCTTCGTCGAGGTGATGCGCTCCTGAAGCTCGCCCATCTCGGTCGCCAGGGTCGGCTGGTAGCCCACGGCGCTCGGCATACGACCGAGCAGAGCGGACACCTCAGAACCGGCCTGGGTGAAGCGGAAGATGTTGTCGACGAACAGCAGCACGTCCTGGCCGTCAACGTCACGGAAGTACTCCGCCATCGTCAGGCCGGACAGGGCGACGCGCAGGCGGGCACCCGGCGGCTCGTTCATCTGGCCGTAGACCAGCGCCGTCTTGGAGATGACGCCAGATTCCTTCATCTCAAGCCAGAGGTCGTTGCCCTCACGCGTGCGCTCACCGACGCCGGCGAAGACGGACAGGCCGCCGTGCTGCGTTGCGATGTTGTTGATCAGTTCCTGAATCAGCACGGTCTTGCCGACGCCGGCACCACCGAACAGACCAATCTTGCCGCCCTTGGTATACGGCGCAAGCAGGTCGACGACCTTGATACCGGTCTCGAGCACGGACGGCTTCGGGTCGAGATCCGCAAACTTCGGCGGCTCGCGATGAATGCCCCAGCGTTCGCCGGTGACTGGCTCGCCCTTGTCGATCGCGTCGCCAAGCACGTTGAAGATGCGGCCGAGCGTCTGCTGACCGACGGGAACGCTGATCGAGTCGCCCGTGTCGAGCACTTCGGCACCACGCGCGAGTCCATCGGTCGAGTCCATGGCGACGGCACGAATGCGGTCATCGCCCAGGTGCTGCTGAACCTCAGCCACGACGAATCCGTCCGCGGTCTGAATGTGCAGGGCCGCATAAATTGCGGGAAGCGACTCTGGGAAGACGGCGTCGATAACGACGCCCTTGATTTCCACGATCCTACCGACGTTGCGCTCAGCCATGATGCGTCTTTTGCCTCGTGATTCGTTGTCGCGATTGATGGTCGAAAATGATTGAGTCACACGCCTGCCGAGGCAGTCGCTGACGTGTCGGCACCATAGCGGAAACCGTTACAGACGGTAGGGGTAAGGCGCCTACACGACCAACGCCACAACGAGAAACGGCAGGCTGAGCGCCATGGCGCCAAACGCCGTCCCACCGGTCACGCGCTCCGACCCGCGTCGCGACCAGGCGAGCAGCCCGATTCCCAGCATCGCCATGGCAAAGCCAACGACGCCCGCCCCGGCGCTGATTGCTGGCCGCAGTGGGCGTCCAGCCGCGTAAAAGACGACCACGAGCACGCCCGCTAGCACCAGTAACGCCACCACCAGCAGCGCGAGACGCAGCGCCGCAGCGCGCCAGTCGACTCCGTTCACGGTGCGAGTGGGTACGCGCAGGCCCAACCATGGCCATCAGCGGCGATCTCGAGTTGAGGATCCTGCGCGCTGCACGAGGCCTGGACAACCGGGCAGCGTGGATGAAATCGGCAGCCCGCAGGCGGGTTGATCGGACTCGGCACATCGCCCTGCAACACGATCCGCTCGCGCGAGCGTGCAAGCTTGGGATCGGCAATCGGCCGCGCCGACAGCAGCGCCTTCGAATAGGGGTGGCGCGGATGGTTGTAGACCTGCTCCCCCTCCCCCTGCTCGACCACGCGACCGAGGTACATAACCTGGACACGGTCGGCGAGTCGCCGCACAACATCGAGATCGTGCGCAATCACGATGTAGGAGAGGCCAAGATCGCGCTGGAGATCCTCCAAGAGGTTGACGATCTGAGCCTGCACGGAGACATCGAGCGCCGAGACGGGCTCGTCGCAGACAATTACCCGCGGCTCGAGGATGATCGCCCGAGCGATACCGATGCGTTGTCGCTGACCACCCGAGAACTCGTGCGGGAAACGGTTGTAGTGCTCGGGATTGAGCCCGACTCGCTCCATCGCCTCCTGCACCTTGCGCTTGCGCTCTGCCGGCGTACCAATCGAGTGAATGTCGAGTGGCTCTTGCATCGACTGACCGATCCGCATACGCGGATCGAGCGAGGCGATCGGATCTTGGAAGATCATCGTGACCTGACGACGAAAATCGTTGAGCGTTCGTCCGCTACGTCGTGTGATGTCTTCGCCCATGTAGGTGATCGAGCCGGCATCGATGTCGCGCAGGCGAACGAGTCCACGTGCCAACGTCGTCTTGCCGCAGCCCGACTCGCCCACGATCGCGAGCGTCTCGCCCTGATGAAGCGTCAGGTCGACGCCATCGACAGCCTGTACACGTGCGACCTCGCGCTGGAAGATGATGCCTCGCTTGACTGGGAAACCAATCGTGACGCCCGTCGCGGTGAGGATAGGTTCGCTCATGCGGACTCCTCATCACTGGCAAAACGAGCGCCTTCGCGGGCACGGGTTGCTGCATCGAGATGGCAGGCGACGACCGTGTCAGAGCCTGCAACCGCGGCCAAGACCGGCGCTGGATCGGCTCGACAGACGTCCATCGCCATCGCGCAGCGTGGAGCAAAACGACAGCCAACAGGCGGGTTCATGAGGCTCGGCGGCGAGCCCGCGATCTGATGTAGGCGCTCGCCCGCACGATTACGGCCAGGCAACGACGCCAGCAGGCCCCACGTGTACGGGTGCTGGGGGCGCGCGAACAATTCGTCGACAGGCGCGCGCTCCACGATCCGGCCGGCGTACATCACGGCCACCTCATCACAGACCTCTGCCACCACACCCAGGTCGTGGGTAATCAGGACGATCGCCGCATCGACTTCGCTGCGGAGATCGCGCATCAAGGCGAGAATCTGAGCCTGCGTCGTGACATCCAGTGCCGTCGTCGGTTCGTCGGCAATCAACAGCCGAGGCCGGTTGAGCAGTGCCATTGCGATCATCACGCGCTGCCGCATGCCACCCGACAGTTCGTGCGGGTACGTCTTGAGGCGATCCTCGGGGCTGGGAATACCAACGGCAGCCAGCCCGGCAACGGCCAAGGTGCGTGCCTCGCGTCGCGACACTTTCTGGTGGAGCCGCACGGCCTCCTCGAGCTGCCAGCCGATCGTCATGACGGGGTTGAGCGATGCCATCGGATCTTGAAATATCATCGCGACCTCAGAGCCGCGCAGCGTCCGTAACTCATTCTTCGGCATGCCCACCAATTGGTGCTCGCCCAACTGAATACTGCCCTCAACGGTTGCACTCGTTGGTAAGAGCCCCATGATTGAGAGACTCATCGCGGACTTGCCGCACCCAGACTCGCCGACGATACCAAGCACCTGGCCTGCAGCAACCGACAGGCTGACGCCATCCACCGCACAGACTGGACCATCGTCTGTGCGAAAGGTCGTGCGCAGGTTTTCAACGGTCAGCAGCGCCATCGTCTACTCCAACCGAATCCGCGGATCGAGGGTGGCGCAGACGACGTCCACGATGATGTTCGCAACGACGATCAAGATCGCGGAGAACAAGACGATGCCGGCCGTGGTGGGCACATCGAGCCGCTTGGCGGCCTCCACGGCGAGCGCCCCGAGGCCCTGCAGCCCGAACGTCACTTCAATCAGGATCGCACCGCCGAGCAAGAGCCCGAGGTCGAGACCGAACATCGTCACAATCGGCAGCGAGGCATTACGCAGCGCGTGGCGCACGACGACGCGCGATTCGCTCGCACCCTTGGCGCGGGCAGTACGCACGTAGTCCTCGTTGAGGGTGTCAAGCATCTGCGAGCGCGTGATCCTGACGTAGATGGCGGCAAACTGGAGCGCCAGCACCGTGGCGGGCAGTAACAGGTGATAGAGCCACGGCCACGGGTTCGAGAGCGAGAAGGTCTCGTAGCCACTGAGTGGGAAAAGTTCGTATTTGTAGGCGAGGAAGTAGATGGCCAAGAGGCCGATGTAGTAGACGGGCAGCGACTGCCCGATGAGCACGAAGACCGTTGAGCCGCGATCCAGCAGCGACCTTGGTCGGATTGCGGATAGCACG
>CAINDT010000299.1 GCA_903847495.1 uncultured Actinomycetes bacterium | reverse complement strand
GCGTACACCTGAAGTACTATTCGGACGTGAACCTCACCGCCCCCAGCAGCGTCCTGCTGTCGACGGCCGACGGGCCGATCCTCGGCGTGCTCGCCGGCACCACTCGCGCCCTCAGCGGACGCGAAGTGGCGCGCCTAAGCGGCCTCTCCGTGAACGGTGCCTGGAAGGCGCTCCGACGGCTCGCAGACCACGGATTGGTCTCGGCCGAACCAGCGGGCGGCGGCACAGTGATGTACACGCTCAACCGCGACCACCTTGCCGCCCGGCCCGCCATCGCACTGGCACAATTGCGCGCGGCACTGCTCGAGCGGCTGCGCACCGCGATCGACGCGTGGGACCCCGCACCGCTTCACGCCTCGCTGTTCGGATCGGCCGCCCGCGGCGACGGCGATATCGCCAGCGACATCGACCTGCTGCTGATCCGACCCCGCGATATCCTTGAGGACGATCCCGCGTGGCGCGGGCAGATCGAATCCCTCACCGCCGCCATCCTGGGCTGGACCGGCAACCACGCCGGCATCGCGGACATCGGCGAAGACGACCTCGAGCGCCTACGGCGCGATCGTCCGCCCATCGTCGGAGAGGTTGAGCGCGACGCGATTCTGCTGGCAGGCACACCGGTCAACAAGCTCTTCACGCGGAGCCGCTCGTGAACCGCAACGCACAGAAGGGGCGCACTCAAGCGTGCGGCGCCGCCGAAGCACGTTCTCGACTGCGACAAGCACGCAGGTTCTTCGAGGTTGCCGAACTCGTGGGCGACGAGTCAGCACCGGACCCCGACTTCGCCAGCGCCGCCGCTGCGCTCACAGTGCTCGCCGGAATCGCTGCCGCAGATGCGGCGTGCTGCAAGGCCCTTGGCAAGCGCTCCCGCAGCGACAACCATCACGACGCAGAAGCACTCCTGCGTCAGATAACTCCCGGCGGGCGCGAGGCCGCCTCGGCCCTACGCAAGCTGATCAGCCAGAAGGATGATGCGCACTATGGCTTCTACGACGTGAGCCCGTCCACCCTCAAGACGCTCCACCGTCAGGCGCGACAGCTGATCACCTTCGCGGAAGACATCCTCACCCGTTAGGCAAACCGCGCGCGATAGGTGCACATGAGCCTTGGGAGCCCATTCGCGACCGGCAGTCCTGATGCGAACTCATCGAAATGCACACCCTCAACTCATCGAAATGCGCTGCATCCCAGCTACTGAGAGTCGGCCACGCGCCACGAAGTCGGCGTCGCGGCAAGACAACGTCCTGAGGATCTACAACTGTTGATCGAGTTCGCGCTCGAGCGTGCTCAGCAGCTCGGCGACGGCACGCTCGACCTCATCGTTGTGCACGACGTGGTCGAAGCGGAGCTTGTCCTTGCTCTGCTCCTCCGCGATCTGCAGGCGGCGGTCGATCTCGTGCTCGGCCTCGGTCTGGCGGCTGATCAGGCGGCGGCGCAGCTCCGTGAGGTCGGTGTCGATGAAGATCAGGCACGCATCAGGGCGCGCCTCCTTGATCACGAGGCTGCCGTCGACCTCGAGCTCGAGGATCACGTTCGCGCCCTGGCTGAGCAGGCGATCGACCTCGCTCTTGAGGGTGCCGTAATGGTTGCCGGCGAACTCGACCCACTCGACGAAATCGTCCTCATCGACCTTGGTGAGGAACTCGTCGGTGCTGAGGAAGAAGTACTCGCGCCCCTCCTCCTCGCCCGGACGCTTCGGGCGCGTCGTGGCGCTCGTGGCGACCTCGGCGATGTCGGGGCGCTGCTCGAGGACGCCGCGGATGAGTGTGCCCTTGCCGGCACCCGAGGGGCCGGAGATCACGAAGAGGCGCGCCACGCGCCTACTTGCGGAGCAGG
>CAINDT010000298.1 GCA_903847495.1 uncultured Actinomycetes bacterium | reverse complement strand
TCCACTGCGGCGCGTTCGGGACGAGCGACTCGGCCGCGACGGGCACGCCGTCGTTGCCGACGCGGAACGTGGCGATGCCGAGCGACTGGCGCGTGGTGACGACGAGGTAGCGGCCACGCGCGGTGAAGGCGAGCTGACCACTATCGGTGGCGCTGCCGACGGGCACGAGCGAGCCGGGTACCGGAACCACGCGGCGCCCAGCCATGCGGAACGTCTGAATCGTCGTGCCGCTGCCCGGCGTCGTGCTCAGTGCGGCGAGCAGATTGCCGTGCATGGCGACGCTGATCGTGCGTGCGCCGCCAGCCGCAGCAGAGCCCGCGAACGTGGCCGTGCCATCCGTGGCGATGCGGAACACCGCAACTGCACCCGATGCGGCGTTGACGGCGGCGACACGGCAGCCGTCTGCCGACACGCTGACGGAGCCACCCGACGTGAGGTGCGAGCCCGTGCCAAGACCACCGGCGTCGACCACCTGACGCTGCGTCAGCGCACCCGTGCGACCGGCCTTCAGGACGACGAGCTGGTTGCCTGCGGGGTCGTTCGTCTCCGTGTAGACCTGTCCTGCGCCGCACGATGGCGTCGCGGCCTGGGCCGCGCCGACGATCGTGAGCAGCGTGCCGATGGCGAGGGCGATGAGGATGAGTCGGGCGCGGGTCATGCGCGCCAGTCTACCCGGCGAACCTCAGTCAGACTGCAGCGATCGCAACGAGGTCGACGAGCGACGACATGCCGCGGTGGCGCGGCCCCTCGTCGAGCTCCACGTCGTACTCGTCGATCAACTCGACCGTGAGTGTGGGGAAGGCGGAGCGCAGCTCCTCCACGGCATACAGGTGGTCGAGCGACTTCGGGCCACCCGTGCCGTACGCGAGCTGGCCGGGGCCGTAGCCCTCCAGCAGCAGCACGCCGCTGGGGCGCAGCGCCGCGGCCATCTGCGCGAACATTCGCGCGCGACCGACCGGATCGGTGAACTGGATGAAGATGCCGACGACCGCGTCGTACGCGCCCACCGGCCAGTCCCACTCCTCGAGGTCGACCTGCTCGTGCCGCACCTCGACGCCGCGCTCGGCCGTCAGCGCCTGCGCTTTCGCGATCGCGTTGGCCGCGGCTTCGACGGCGTGGACGTGATGCCCTTGCTCGGCCAGCCACGTGCTGTTGCGACCCTCGCCGTCGGCGATGCAGAGCACGTCAGCGCCCGGCTTGAGGCGCCCGGCCTCACGCACCAGGAAGGCATTCGGCGCCGTGCCGAACTGGTACTCAGGGGTGGAGAACTTCTCCTCCCATTGGGCGATGTTCTGCTTGCTCATGCGAGCAGTCTGGCAGGAGCCGAAATCCAGCCGCGCAGCGTGTTGTGTACGAGTGGCGTGGGCTCGGCTATCAGCTCTATCCGATCCACACGGCGCGCGAGCTCCGTCAGCATCGCATCGGACTCCTGGCGCGAGATCGGCTGGCCGACGCACTGATGGATGCCCATGCCGAACGACAGCTGACCGCCGGCGTTGCGGGAGATGTCGAATGTGTTGGCGGTGTCGCCCCAGCGGCGCGGATCGCGGTTGGCCGCGCCGAGGAACAGGAGCAGTTTCGTTCCTGCGGGGAGATGAACG
>CAINDT010000297.1 GCA_903847495.1 uncultured Actinomycetes bacterium | reverse complement strand
GCAGCGGCGTCGACAGGAGCGGATGCGGCATCAACCTCGCCGGCGAGGCCCTTGCGGAAATCGCGCATGCCAGAGCCGATACCGCGGCTGATCTCGGGCAGCTTCTTGGGGCCGAACACGAGCAGGCCAATCACCAGAACGATTGCGATCTCACCGATTCCGAAGTCAAAAGGCATTTCAAGCTCCTCGCTGCAGGGCGAAGGCTACCATCGAACGAACTGCCGGAGAACGGTCAGGCAACCCGGCTGACCGGGCGTCCTGCGATCAGGACTGCGGCGGCGTGGTCTCGGCGGCCGGGGCAGGCTGCTCGGCAACCGGCGCGGCAGCGGCCTCAGCGACCGGCACCTCGGCGGCGACAGCCGTCGTCGTCTGCACGACCGGCGTCGAGGCGGCCTCAACGACCGGAGCCGGCGTCTCGTCGGCCTCGCCCGAGAGTCCCTTGCGGAAGTCGCGCAGACCCGAACCCACGCCGCGTCCGAGTTCAGGCAGCTTCTTCGGCCCGAAGATCAGCAACCCGACGATCACGACAATTGCGATGTGCCACGGCGAGAGCGCTCCCATATCCGTACCTCCTACGCGCACGCTACCACCGCTTGGCCACCAACGCCTAGTCGGGACGGCTACCGTTCGTCCAGCGTGAGTGCGTTCTTCATCATCGCCTCGGCGGTTCTGACCGTCTTCGTCGTCGTGGTGATCGTCGCGTTGGCGCGTCAAACGACCGGCGCCGTGCACCTCGCGCGCATCATCTTGCCCCTCGGCGTGATCACGCTGATCGCGCAGATGGCACTGCGTCACTGGTCGCTGGCGGCCTTCGCGCTGCTGGCCGCGGTGATCGTCTCCGCTGGCGCCCTGGCGGTCCGTGGCCGTGGACGCGATCACGGCCCGACGTGGATCGCCCTCGCCGTGTTCGCCGCCGCCGGGCTAGCCGGCGGGTTCGGCCTGCTGACGCAGGGGCTGTGCGACGCCGGCAACAGCTACAACTGCGCCGGCACGGGCCCGGACATCATCGCCGCCGTCGGGTGGGCGATCGCCTTCAGCGCCTATACCTACCTCGCAGCCGGAGCCCTGCGCAAATGATCGCCTTGCTCGGTCAGACGGTGCGTGACGAGATCGTCCACGCGGATGGCAGCGAGGAGATCCGCTGCGGTGGCGCGCCGGTCTTCGCCGCCCATGCACTCGCAAGCGCGGGCATCCGCGGCATGGTGATCACCAAGGGCGGTGACGACGCGCTGCACGCCGACCTGAGCCGACGCGGCCTGCCGGTGCTGATCGGCCCCGCCGACGACACGTTCGTCAGCCGGTTGATCCTCAAGGAGCACGGGGAGCGCGATCACGAACTCGCGTCCCTCGGCGAGCCGTTCACACCCGTCGACGTGGAGGGCTGGGCGCGCTCGTCGCTGGAGAACGCGGCGACGATCGTGATCGGCACGCAGTGGCGCGGCGACGTGCCGCCCGAGACGCTGCGCGCAATCCACGCGCTCGGCCGCCGCATTGTCTTCGACGCGCAGGGCCTGGCCCGCCCCGGTCTCGGCGAGGTCGTACCCAGCGGCCCGCTCGATCCGGCGTGGCTGACGGGCGTCGACGCGGTCAAGTTCTCCGACGAGGAGGCGCAGGCATTGCTGGGCGGGACCGACGCCACGGCACTGGCGCGCGCCGGCGTCCCGATCGTGCTGGTCACCTACGGGGAGGGTGGCGTGGACGTCTGGTCCCTCGACGAGCCGGACATCGTGCGCGTTCCCGCCGATCGCATCCCCCGCCTCGCCGACACCGTCGGTGCGGGCGACATGTTCACGGCCCTGTTCGCCGCCGCGCTCGATCAGGGCGAGGCGCCGCGCGCCGCCGCCCGTGCCGCCACGCACGGCGTCGCGGAGATCCTTCGCCTGCGGGTCTAGGCCAGCAGGCCGCCGCGCAGGGCCTCGACCAGAGGCTCGAGCTCGCCCGGCGGCGGATCACCGGGCGCGAGCGACGCGACGTACGTGCGCACGGCCGCGTGGACCGGTGCGAGGTTCGGACCGAGCCGATCGGCACCCCTCAGGTCGATCGCCTGGCACGCCAGTACGCAGGAGATCGCCGCCGCTCGGAAGCCCAGCTCCGTCATCTCGGCGAGGCGCCGAGCACCCAGACCGGCCATCGTCAGGCGATCCTCGATCTTCTCGGCCTGGGACGACGAGCCGACCTCGGCCGACACGGGCTGGATCAGCAGGCGCGCCTCGACGGTCAGGGCCTGCAGCGGCCACGCCATCTCGGACAGCCCGTGCCCCATGTCGTCGCCCGCCGGCTCGAGGCCATGCGACAGTCCGGTCTCGCTCTCCTGCAGCAGCTTGATCGACCGCTCGTTCTGCACGTTCAGGCACGGCGCGAGCGCGATCCGCGCGAAGTCCATCGCCGACGCAAGCGCCTGCAGGTCGAAGTTGGCGACCGGCAGCATCCGGTCCTCCTCCATCAGCGCGAGCGGATTCTGCTGGTGCGCGTTCAACTCGATCGACAACTGGCGGATGCAGAAGGCGAAGGCGTCATACGCGGCGCCGAGCACCGCCCCGGCGTCGCGGAACGAGAGCGGCGCCTGCAGGTGCCGGGGATCGTTCGCCAGCTGCGTGCCGACGAGCAGGTGCCCGATCGCGGCCAGCGCCCGGCGATAGCCCGGATACGGACGCACCTCACCGGCGGCCGGATGGAAGGGCGAGGGGTTCGCCCCGTAGGCCTCGAGGTCGAGGGCGGTCAACGTGACGAGCGTCTCCAGCAGAATCTCGGCGTCGTATAGCGCGAGCGCGGCGTGGGCCGTCACGTACGAGCTCTGGCCGATCAGCGGCAGCGCCTCGCCCACCTCGAGCTCCAGGTCGCCGAGCAGCGCGGGCACCAGATGCGCGAGGGGCATGATGTCGCCCATTCCCGTCGAGCCGTACATCGGCAGGACGACATCGTCGAGCCCTTCACCGAGGCGCTGCGCGATCCGATCGGCGACCTCAGGACGCACGTTGCTGCGCCCCGCGGCGAGCTGGTTGAGCAGCAGGATCGCGGTGGCGCGGACGACGTCCGGCGGCAGGGCGGGACCCTGGCCGTTCGCGTGCTCGCGCACGAG
>CAINDT010000296.1 GCA_903847495.1 uncultured Actinomycetes bacterium | reverse complement strand
GTCAATGCGCTCGCCGGTGGCGGCATCGGGCATGGAGTCGCCGAAGTTGTAGAGGCCGATCTGCATGGCACCAGCATCAACGTCCGGCGTAGCGGGATTGTTCCCGGACGCTGCTGGCGGATAGCATGGTGCGGTGATCCCCGACGATGTCCGTGCGCGCGACCTCATCGGCAACGGCCCAGAGCCGCCGGCGTTCGCCTGGCCAGACGGCACAACCGTCGTCGTGAATCTCGTCGTGGTCTACGAGGAGGGTTCCGAGGCGTCTGTGCGCTGGGGCGACGCGCGCAACGAGGGCTGGGGCGAGTATCCGGGTGAGGGACCGCAACCGCCGCACCTCGACCACGGCACCGAGGGGCACTACGACTACGGCAGCCGCGCAGGTATCTGGCGTCTCGTGCGCCTGATCGATGAGGCCGGCGTGCCGGCGACCGTGTCTGCGACGGCCACTGCGCTGGAGTTGAATCCCGCCGTTGCCGAGTGGATGAATGCGCGCGGCCACGACCTGCTCGGCCACGGCTGGCGCTGGCTCCCGCCGTGGAGCATGGACGAGGCAACCGAGCGCGATCACCTCGCCCAAGCCGTCGCGACGTACGTGCGCGTGTGCGGTCGTCGTCCGCTCGGCTGGAACAGCCCGTACTCGGCAAGTGACGCCACCCGCCGCCTGCTGGTCGAGGAGGGCGGGTTCCTCTACGACTCCGACCCCTGCGCTGATGATGTGCCGTACTACGTCGAGACCGGTGGAGAACCGCTGCTCGTCGTGCCGTACTCCAAGACGTACAACGACAGCCGCTATCTCGCCAGTCCGGGCTTCGCCAGTCCGCGCGACCACCGCGACCTCCTGGTGATGGGACTCGACGAGCTCGTCCGCGAAGGGCGCACGGCAATGATGACCGTCGTCGTGCACGCCCGCTGGACGGGGCAGGCCGCTCGCGCCGCCGCGCTGCGGGCGTTCCTTGAGCACGCCGGGCGGACGCCGGACGTCGCGTTCATGCGCCGCGCCGACATCGCGCGCTGGTGGCTCGATCGCTACCCGCCGAGCGTGGAGTAGCAACGTCGGCCGCGGGGCGCGGCACTCCCTCGCGCGAGCAAGCGGTCGTCGTTGTGCCGTTCGCTCTCGATCACCTGCCCTGTCGTTCAAGAACGGCTACACTCGACGAGATGCAAGCTGAAGCTCCCCACGCTGGTTGCTCGCGCCCACTCGTCGGTCTCGTTCTCATGGTCGCGGCCGCCGCGCTTGCAGCGCTCGTGCCGCTGGCATTCGCGGACGCGGCGCGCGCAACGCGAAGCGTCGAGGTGACGTTCGCCAATCACACGGGCCAACCGGCCATTGTGCAGTGGTGGGGCGATGAGTGCCTGAACTCCTGCGAATTCCCGCGTGCGGTGCAACTGCCGGCCAAGGGATCAGTGAGCGTCACCTCCTCGACCGACGCGGGTTCACGGTGGGACATCATCGGGCGCGTCGGCCTCATGTGGAACAGGACTCTGATCAACTTCAACACCCAGATCGACGGCCAGCTCTGGGGGCCGTGCTTTGCCGGTCGCAACCCGGCGCTCGGCCAGCCACGCTTCGCTATGGCCGAGCGCATCAAGAAGCAGGACTCCCACCGCAACGAGTGGAAGGTCTGCGACACGGGCCATGGCGTAGGCGCCTTTGATCAGACGTTCGAGCAGGATGTGCAACGTGTGTTCTTCCAAGGCGGACCGTCGCCGGATTACCCCGGCGCGAACTACGGGACGATGCTCGTGTCGCGTTCGCAGGACTCGGCCGCCTCGATCAGGTTCTTCGTCAGCGTCATCGCGCTTCCGACTCCGCCTCAGCGAACGGCGAGCGTGGAGGTGAACGATCCGAACGGCGGCACGGTCGTGTCGGTCCCCGCCGGAATCGACTGCGGGACGACGTGCTCCGGAAGCTTCACGCGCGGCGTTGGCGTGCAGATGCTCGCCAAACCGAAGCCCGGGTACTACCTCGCAGCATGGGGCGGCGACTGCCTCGGGCGCGACGACGATTGCGTGCTCTACACGGCCAAGGACACGAAGGCGGTGGCGACGTTCCTGCCCATTCCGCCCGACCGCCTCAACGTCGCATTCGCAGGTGACGGGGGCGGTCGCGTGACCGGTGACCTGAACGGCATGGATTGCGTCACGCCCTCCTCGGCCTGCACGGTGGATCTGCCTCACGGCTCGAGCGTCCTGCTGCGCGCCTATCCGGACTCGGAGTCCGAGTTCAGAGGCTGGGGCGGCGCGTGTGCCGGTACAGCGGATACGTGTCTCGTCTCGATGACCCAGGCGCAGTCCGTCCAGGCGCGATTCGCACTTCGACCGACGGTCACCCTCGGGGTCGATCTTGGTGGGGTGGGGCAGGTGACCGGCGGCGGAATCACGTGCCGCAGTCCCGAGGCGCCGTCGGCTCCGAACGTCTGCGCCCGCACATTCACGCGTGGGGCGACGGTCATTCTCACGGCAGCGTCCATCGGCGACGCCGTGTTCCAGGGATGGGGCGGCACCGGGGGATGCGGCATCGCCAACCCGTGCACGATCACCCTCGATCGCAGCTACCGGCCGAGCGCGCAGTTCGCGAAGCCGGTCACGCCTCTGCGCCTGCAAGTCCTCAAGAGCGGATCCGGCACGGGGCGCGTCACGGGTCCGCGGATCGACTGCGGCACCACCTGCACCTCCGAGTTCATCGGCACCCCGCTACTGGGGCTGACATTCTCGGCGACGCCCGATGCCGGCAGCAGGTTCGATCACTGGGAGGGCGCGTGCCGTGGGAGCGGTACGCAGGGTACGTGCCGGACGATGTTGATCGGCGAGGTCACGGCGGTCTTCACCGCTCTGCCCGCGCCAGCGCAGTCGACGCTGACGGTCTCGACCGCGGGTGACGGCACCGGCGTCGTGCGATCGACGCCGACCGGCATCGTCTGTGGCGCGTCGTGTGTGGGGGCATTCGCCACCGGCACCCGGGTTGTGCTTGAGGCCGACCCTGCACCAGGCAGCGAGTTCTCCGGGTGGAGCGGTGCCTGCGTCGGCGACCGGCCGACGTGCGCCGTGCGTGTCGACGCGTCGCGTCGCGCGGTCGCCGTGTTCTCCCGCACGCCGAGCATCGATCCCGCGACTCCCTCGGTCGACCCGATTCCGCCGGCGCCCATCGTGCAGGCGGTCGAGTCGGTGAGCAGCGCCCAGCCGTACGAGGTCCTATTGGCTCCGGCCGTGCCCGCGCTGACCGACCTGCGCGTGAGCCGTCGCGTGCTGCGACGCGGCGGATCCGCGATCGTCCGGTACTCGCT
>CAINDT010000295.1 GCA_903847495.1 uncultured Actinomycetes bacterium | reverse complement strand
TCCTCGGGCCCGTACAGCGAGCCACGCTGGCCGCCTTGGAACGACTTGGCGGGATCGATCAGCCCCTCCTCGATCGCGCGCTTGGCGAAGGTGCCGTGGTTGTACGGCTTGTCGTTGTACGAGTCCCACAGATCGTGATGGGCATCGACCTGGACGTAGGCGACCGGGCCGTGCTGCTTCGCCACGGCCCGCAACTCGGCGAGCGCGACGGAGTGATCGCCGCCGAGGCCGATCGGCACGGCACCGCGCTCGATGATGCCCGACGCGTACGCCTCGATGCGCGTCAGCGTCTCCTCGATGTAGCCCGGCACGGTCGGGGCATCGCCCGCATCGACACACGACAGATGGCCGAACACCATCTGATCCTGCGCCGGGTTGTACGGGCGCAACAGCGCGGAGGCCGAGCGAATTGCCTCGGGTCCGAAGCGCGAGCCCGAGCGGAAGGACGTACCGCCGTCCCACGGCATGCCGAAGATCGCGGCGTCGGCGCCATCGATGTCCGGGATGTGCGGGAGGCGTGCGAAGGTGCGGACTCCCGTGAAACGGGGCGCGGCGAGGGCGTCGGTCGGCTCATGCATGAGCGCAACTGTACGCGGTGGGCGACTCGTTGTCGCACCGTATGATCAGGCGACCGCGCCATCCCGTTGGGGACGGCGAAGTACTCCCTGCATGGCCGTTTCCCCTCCCCTCCGCTGATGTCGCGCACACTTCGCACCACGCTGCTCGCAGCCGTCCTCGCGCTTGTCGCCTTCGGCGCCGTGGCGCTGTGGGCACTGCAGGCCCAGAGCAACGACTTCGCGTTCGTGCCCCGCGCTGCGCAGCCGACGCTCGGCGCCGTCAAGCTTGAGGGCGAGAAACCCCCGCCGCCGGGGTCGGGCCGCGTCTACTTCACCACCGTCGGTGTCCGCCACGCCACCATCTGGGAGACGTGGTTCGGCGTCGATGGCGGCCACCTGGTGCCAGAGCACGCCGTGCAGCCCGCCGGCGAGAGCGACGAGGAGCGCGCCCGTCTCGACTCCGAGGCGATGGGGTCGTCGCAGAACTCGGCCGCGGTCGTCGGTCTGCGAGCGCTCGGCTACGACGTGACGGTCACACCCACGGGGGTGCAGATCATGAGCATCGACCCCGGCTCGCCACTTGCCGAAGATGGCGGCGAGCTGGGCGATCTGATCCTCCGCGCGCAGGCGAAGCGCGTCACCACCATCGAATCGCTGCGTCAGGCGGTCGCCGGGGTGGGCGCAGAGCGCCCGATCGAGCTCGGTCTGCATCGCGACGGCAAGCTGCTGACCGTCGAAACAGAGACGATCGCCAGCCCCACGGGGAAGGCGATCCTCGGCATCCTGCCGGAGCAGGCCAACACGATCGAATCGACGCGCGACGTGACGTACACGGTCGAGGGCGTCGGTGGCCCGTCCGCTGGGCTGGCCTTCGCACTGCAGATCTACAGCGCTGGCAAGGGCTATTCGAACCTCCACGGCCAACGCGTGGCCGCGACAGGGACGCTGTCGATGACCGGCACCGTCGGCCCGATCGGCGGCATCGCCGAGAAGGCGATCGGCGCACGTCGTGCCGGTGCCGACGTATTCCTCGTACCGAAGCGCAACGCCGCAGAGGCGCGAGCCGCAGGCGTCAAGGACCTCGAGATCATTCCCGTCGAGAACTTCACCGACGCACTGCGCGAGCTCGCGACGATCCCGAACCCCTGATCCAAAAATTGCCGAAATTGCGGGGAAATCACCCGCACGGCGCTTGCCCGGATCTTCACCTCTTCGTAGTCTCTCCTTGTCGCCGGAGGAGGGCTTCGTCGACACCCACAGCGTCCCCTCGGAGGAACCCGTCTCGGTGTCTGCACGTGCCTGCAACCAGTGCTACTTCCACGTGCATGATCTGTGCGCGCTGGCCCGCACCGAGCCTTGTGCGACGTTCCGCCCGGCTAAGCGCGAGGGCCTGGTCCCGCCGCCGCAGGCGCAGCTGATCGAGCGACCGGGCACCGTGCCCGTCCTCGCCGCGCGCGCCTCGTGACGCCCGCTAGGGTTCTCGCATGAACGACACCCAGCCGCAGAAGAACAGCGAGCGCAGGCCCTACATCCTGCTCGTAATCGTCGCGGTGGTGCTCGTGTACCTCCTGGCCTTCGCGCTGCTCAATACGCAGCAGGTCCACGTCTCGTTCGTCGCATTCTCGACCGACACCGCCCTGATCTGGGTGATGGCCGCGTGCGCGCTGCTCGGCCTGGTCCTGGGCGTCCTCGGGACGTTCCTGCTGCTGCGCCGACGCCACCGCTGACGGCGGTGGATCAACGTCCGCATGGGGTCAGACCCACGAGGACGTCGTGAGGGCATACCGTGGCGTGCTCACAGGTCGCCTGGCGACGTAGATGATTTCAATTTATGCATCTGGCTATACTTTCCGCATGAGCGAGAGCCACCCCACGGGACAGCGCAAGCGCAGCATCAAGCCGTACATCCTGCTTGCGGTCATCACCATCGTGTTCATCTGCCTGCTGGCCTTCACGCTGGCCAATACACAGAGTGTCCACATCTCGTTCATCGTCGCCGAGACCGATACGTCACTGATCCTGGCGTTGCTCGTGAGCGCTGGCCTCGGTCTCGCGCTCGGCATCCTCGGAACGGCGTTGCTGCGGCATCGCCACCACCGCCATCACAAGCAGAAGTAGCGACGGCGGGGGATCAACTTCCTATTGGGGTGAGACCCCAATAGGAAGTCCCATGCAGAAGGGATGACGGCGGAGCGCTGTCTCAGATGAGCTGAGCCAGGCGACTGATGCCCTCGTCCATCTCCTCGGGCTTGACCGCGGAGAAGGCGAGGCGCATGTGGTCCTTGCCTGAGCCGTCGACGAAGAAGTCGCTGCCCTTGACGAACGGCACACCGGCCTCGTTGGCCTTCGGCAGCAGCGCATCGCAGTCGACGCCGTCGAGCCGGCCCCAGAGGAAGTAGCCGCCCTCGGGCGCCTCGAAGGAGAAGCGATCGCCGAGATGCGCATCGAGGGCCGCGACGAGCGCGTTCTTGCGCGTCTCGAGCTGCGGACGCACGCGCGCCAGGCCCTTGTCGAACTCACCCGCGTTGCAGTACTCGGCCACGGCGGCGTGGGCGAAGTGCACCGCGCCGATGTAGGTCTGGTTGGCGATGTAGGCCATCTGCTTGCGCAGCTCCTCGGGCAGCAGCAGCGCACCGGCGCGAATGCCCGGGGCGATCGTCTTCGTGAAGGACGTCGAGTAGATCACGCGGCCGGCCTGGTCGAGATCGACCATGCGCGGGACATCCTCGCCGGAGAAGCGAAGGTCGCCGTACGGGTCGTCCTCGAAGATCCAGAAGCCATGCTCAGCCGCGAGATCGACGAGGCGCTGGCGCACCGCGAGCGTCGTGACATTGCCGGCCGGGTTCTGGAAGTTCGGGATGATGTACACCAGCCCCGGCGCCTTGCCGGCCTTGATCGCCGCCTCGAGGGCATCGACGTCAATGCCGTCCTCGAGCAACGGATAAGCATCGACCGTGGCGCCGAAGCGCTTCAGCGTGAGGATCGTGCGGTCGTACGTCGGTGCCTCCACCGCGGCGCGGCCGCCGGAGCCGGCGAACAGCACCTCGGCGAGAAACGCAAACGCCTGCAGCGAGCCGTTCGTGACGAAGACGCCGGCCGGGTCGTAGCCCCAGCGCTGGCCGACCCACTCGCGCAGCGGCATGTAGCCCATCGGATCGCCGTACAGGAGCATGCCGGTGGCGTCCTTCTCCATCGCGCGGGCAATGGCGCCCTTGAGCTCGTCAACGGGAAGGAGATCTGCGGACGGGACGCCGCGTGCGAAGGAGATGGTGGCCATGCCCCGCAGTCTACGAAGGTGCGAGCCCTCGTGCGACGGCGGAAATCAGCCCTTGGCCACGAGGTCGGCCACGATCTGCGCCGCCTCCGTCGGATTGGTACCGACCGGGACGCCCTTCGCCTCGAGCGCCTCCTTCTTGGCGGCCGCCGTGCCCGCAGAGCCCGAGATGATGGCGCCTGCGTGCCCCATCGTCTTGCCTGGAGGCGCCTCGAAGCCGGCGATGTAGGAGACGACCGGCTTGGTGATGCGCTCCGCGATAACCTCGGCCGCCTTCTCCTCCTCGTTGCCGCCGATCTCGCCGACCATCACGATGTACTCGGTCTGGTCGTCGGCCTGGAAGAGGTCGAGCGCGTCGATGAACGACGTGCCGATCACCGGATCGCCGCCGATGCCGATGATCGTCGAATTGCCAAGGCCCTTGGCCGCCAGCTCGCCGCCGATCTGGTACGTGAGCGTGCCGGAGCGCGAGACGAGACCGATCGGGCCGGGCTTGAAGACCTCGGCCGGGATGATGCCGATGTTCGCGATGCCGGGCGAGAGCGCGCCGGGGCAGTTCGGCCCCAGCAGGCGGATGCCGCGCGGGCGGATGTAGTGGTAGACCTCGAGCATGTCGTGGGCAGGGATACCCTCGGTGATGCAGATGATCTGCTCGACGCCCGCATCGGCAGCCTCGAGGATCGCCTCGGCCGCGAACCGCGGCGGCACGATCACGAGCGACGTATTGGCGCCCTGCTTGTCGACGGCGTCGGCAACGGAGTCGAAGACCGGGATGCCCTCGACGTCCTGACCCGCGCGGCCGGGCGTGACGCCGGCGACGACGTTGGTGCCGTAGTCGCGGTTGCGCAGCGCATGGAACGTGCCCTCACGGCCCGTGATGCCCTGGACGACCAGGCGCGTGTCCTTCGTGGCGATGACAGCCATGGCTAGCTCGCTTCCTTCGCGAGGCGGACGGCGGTAGCCGCGGCCTCGAGCATCGTCTTCTCGACCGTGATCTCGGGGCGCGCCGCCTCGGCGAGGAGCGCGCGTCCCTCCTCGGCATTGGTGCCGTCGAGGCGGACCACGATCGGTGCGCGGATCTCGGTGGTCTCGAGCGCGCCGAGCAGGCCCTTGGCAACCTCGTCGCAGCGTGTGATGCCGCCGAAGATGTTGAACAGCACGCTGTTGACCTTCTCGTCGCTCAGCACGATGCCGAGCGCCGTGGAGATCTTCTCGGCGCTGGCACCGCCACCGACGTCGCAGAAATTGGCCGGACGGCCGCCTGCCTGGGCGATGACGTCGACCGTGCTCATCACGAGCCCGGCGCCGTTGCCGAGGATGCCGACGTCGCCGTCGAGCTTCACGTAGGCGAGATCGTGCTCGCGCGCCGCCTGCTCCTGCGGATCGGCGGCCGCGAGATCGCGCATCGCCTCCACGTCGGCGTGGCGGAAGAGCGCGTTGTCATCGATCGTGACCTTGGCGTCGGCAGCGAGGAACGTGCCGTCCTCCAGCAGGACGAGCGGGTTGACCTCGACGAGCATGGCCTCCTCGCGCTCGAACACGCTATACAGCGTGGCCAGCAGCGGGGCGAGCGCCTTGCGCTCCTCGACCGGGATGCCGGCCTTGCTCATCAGCTGCGCACCATGGAAGCCGCGGTAGCCGAGCGCCGGGTCGACATGCAGTCGAGCCAGCGCGTCGGGGTGGTTCTCCGCGACGTCTTCGACGTCCATGCCGCCCATCGTGGTGAGCATCAGGAGCGGCATCTTGGCCGAGCGGTCAAACGTGACGGAGAAGTAGTACTCCTTGGCGATCTTGACGCCCGCCTCGATGTAGAGCCGTCGCGTGATGTGACCATTGATGTCGAGGCCGAGAATCGCCTCGGCGGCCTCGGCGGCCGCAGCCGGGTCCTTGACGACCTTGACGCCACCGGCCTTGCCGCGGCCGCCGGTCAGGACCTGGCTCTTGACGACCACCACGCCCCCCAGCTGCTCGGCCGCAGCGCGGGCCTCATCGACGGAATAGGCAACGTGGCCTGCGGCAACGGGAATGCCCGCCTTCGCGAACAGCTCCTTGCCCTGGTGCTCGTAGAGATCCATGGGATGGGCTCCTCGCTACATCTTCTGGTATTCGGGACCGCTGCCGCCCTCGGGCGGAGTGAAGCGGCCGCCCTTGGCGGTGATCGCACCGCACTGGACGCAGTTCGACGGGTCCATGTGCACACGCACGAGGCCATCGCTGGACTCGGAGCCCTCGATCACCTCGTACACCTTGGCTGGGCACATGTTGACCCACGCGTCCGCGAGGTCCTTCGGCACGCGCGGCTCGTGGATGCGGATGTGGTTCGGCTGGTCGTCGCGGGTCTTGTTGCCCGACAGGAACACGCTCGACAGCTTGTCGAACGTGTACTGGCCGTCGGGCTCCGTGTAGACGCTGCCGAGATTCTCGACCTCATGGTCGGCATCGGACGTGAACGGCGTGGCTCCGCGCGGGAACTTGCCCTTCGTGGCGGTGATCAGCGGCATGACCGGACCGGCCCCGAGCAGACCGCGCTGGAACTGCTGGCGCGAGTTGCGCACCTCCCACAGGTCCTTGCCGATCGTGCCCTCGCGCACGGCCGAGTCGTACGCGGCCAGTGCGCCGGGCTGCGTGACGTCATGCCCGGCCTTGAGTGCGGCGTGGATCGCCTGCGCGGCGAGGATGCCGGATTGGATGGCGTAGTGCACGCCCTTGAGGCGCGGCACGTTGACGAAGCCAGCCGAGTCGCCGACGAACAGCGCGCCAGGAAGCGTCAACTGGTCGGGAATCGCGTAGAAGCCGCCCTCGGGGATGATCTTCGCGCCCCACTCGACGCGCTCGCCACCCTCGAGGATCTTGCGTACCAGCGGGTGCAGCTTCAGCTCCTGGAGCAGGTCATGCACGCTGAGCGTCGAGTCGGCCCAGTCGAGGCCGACGACCAGACCCAGCGAGACGTGCTCGGGCCCCATCGGGTAGATCCAGGAGCCGCCGAACTCGCGGTAGCGCGCGGCGCCGCGCAGCGGCCAACCGAGCGTATGGATGATGCGGTCGAGGCTCTTGGGAACCTTCCACAACTCCTTCACACCGAGGGCATAGACCTGCGGGAACGGACTCGAGACGTCGAAGGCCGTCAGTGCCGCCTCGCGCAACTTGCCCTGTGCACCCTCGGCGAGCACAGTCACCTGCGCGTGCACCTCGGTCGCGGGTGCGGCGCCCGACTTCTCGTTGCCGTCCTTGTCGAGGCCCTTGACGCCGGTCCGGATCCCGCGCACAGCACCGTTCTCGACGAGCAGCGTCTGCGCATCGGTCTCCGGCAGCACGTACGCACCGAGCGCCTCGGCCTGCTCCGCAAGGAACTTGTTGAGCGTCGCCAGCGAGATCGCGTGGTTGCCGTGATTCCTGAACTCCGGCGGCGTCGGCAGCTTAATCGCGCGCTTGCGCGACGTCATGAAGTAGACCGACTCCTTGTTGACTGCACCGTAGGTCGGCAGCTGGTCGTCGGTCAGATCCGGGAAGAGGTCGCGCAGCGGCTGAGGGTTGATCATCGCGCCCGACAGCGAGTGGCTGCCGACGGCCTTGCCCTTCTCGATCACGACGATCGGCACCTCGCCGAGCCGCTCGAGGATCTCGGGATCATCGGCCAGCAGCTGGCCGAGCTTGACGGCGCACGCGAGCCCGGCTGCGCCACCGCCGACGATGCAGACCCCGGTCGGGATCTGGAGGTCGATCGGCGCGTTCGGAGCGTCTACAGCGGCCGCAGGGTCGTACGGAGGCGGGAAATCACTGGGGAGCGTAGGCATCCCCGGCACGATAGCGCGGGCGGTCGGTGAGGCGGCGGACAGCCGCCCACTCACATCGCGTCGAGCACACCGTCCATCGTCACGCGATGGTGCTCCCACATGCGGGCGCTGGCGAGGTCGCCATCGCGCGCCGCGAGCGCCTCGACGATGCCGGGATGCGCATCGCCGTCGAGCAGCAGCGGCAGCTCCACACCCGAGAGCGCGTACGCCGCCGAGTAGAGCTCGGCGCGCCGCTGGCTGATCAGGGAGACGAGATCACGATTGCTGGACGCGGCCGCGATCATCAGGTGGAAGCGGTTGTTGAGGACACCGACTTCGCCCGTGCTGTGCGGCTGCTCCATCTCGGCGGTCAGCTCGGCGAGGATCTCGATCTCCTCCTCGGTGATCAGCGCGGCGGCAAGGCGCGCAGCCTGGGCTTCAAGGCCGCCGAGGATCTCCGCCTGCTGGCGCAGATGCGTCGGATCGGTCGAGGTGACGCCGGACAGGATCGCCTTGTCGCTCGACGCGACAAACGAGCCGCCAAGACGTCCGCGATGCGTCTCGAGCAGACCGTCGGCGCGCAGCTCGGAAAGCGCGGCACGAACCGTCATCACGCCGACCCCGATGCGCTTCGCGAGCTCGGTCTCGGCCGGCAGTCGATCACCATCGCGCAGGACACCGAGGACGATCGCCTGGCGAATGCGCCGCGCGACCTCGTCGACGGCAGTCGGCGTCTCGATCGGCTGGAAGACCGCGTCGCGCACGTAGACCGGCTCGTCGTCCCATACGGTTGTATCGTTCTGCGCCATTGCGCGGGACTATAGGGAATCTCGGCGCCCGAAAGCGAACGGTCGGGCGGTACCCCTCACCGGCCAGGCCGACACGCCGCGCGCCCCGGAACCTACTCGCCGTCGAGTTCGATCAGCGTCTGGCCCGCCTGCACGGCCTGGCCGGACTGCACGTGCACGGCGGCAACGGTGCCCGCATGGAGCGACTGCACCTCGTTCTCCATCTTCATCGCCTCGACGACGGCCACGACCTGTCCTGCCTCGACGTGGTCGCCCTCCGCTACCTCGAGCTGGAGTACGGTGCCCTGCATCGGCGAGACGATCGCGCCCTCGGCCGCGGCACCAGCGCCACCCGCCATGCGGGCGCGGATGCGCTCGCGCGCCTCCTCGGCCCCGGCCGACGCCGGCAGGCGCAACACGACGTCGTAGCGACGGCCCTCGACCTCGACGGGAACGTGGCGCGGAATCGTGACCCCACCGGCGGCCGCGGGCGCGGCGGCGGCGGGCTCGTCCTCGAGCGCGGCGCAGGCATCGGCCCACGCGCCCTCGACGAGACCGGCGCACGTCTGGCCCTCGGCGAACTCGGGGGCGCGCATGACGATGCGATGCATCGGCAGCAGCGTCTTCGGTCCGACGATCTCGTACTCGTCGAGCGCACGGCGCATGCGGGCGATGGCGCGCTCTCGCGTGGTGTCCCACACCAGCAGCTTCGCGACCATGGGGTCGTAGCGGTCGTTGATCTCGCCGCCCTCCTCCACGCCGGACTCGACGCGGATGCCGGGACCGCTCGGCGGCC
>CAINDT010000294.1 GCA_903847495.1 uncultured Actinomycetes bacterium | reverse complement strand
TGCCCTGCTCCCGCAGCGCGAGGCCGGGGTCGACACCCTCCCGAAGCGACTTGTTGCCTTCAGGGCGCTCGATCCTGAGGTGACGCTGTGGGGTGGCGAGCGCCTGTGGCGTGATGGCGAACCGCTTGGCTACACGACCAGTGCCGCGTATGGCCACGCCGTCGGCGGCGCCGTCGCGCTCGGCTACGCCAAGAACCCCGAAGGCGTCAGCGCCGACTGGCTGAAGGCGGGCTCCTACGCCGTCGAGGTCAACGGCCAGCGCCACGCCGTCGAGGCATCACTCAAGCCGTTCTACGACCCCGACCGCAGCCGCGTGCTGTCCTGAGGAGCACCACATGATCGAACAGGCAGATGTCGTCGTCATCGGTGGCGGCGTGACCGGGTGCAGCATCGCCTACCACCTCGCCAAGCTCAGCGGCGGGACGGGGAAGATCGTCCTGATCGACAAGGGCGAGCTGACGAGTGGCTCCACGCACCACGCGGCCGGTCTCGTGACGCAGTTCAACCCGTCCGAGACGATGATGAAGTTCCGGCGCTATTCGATCGAGCTCTACAACGAGCTCGAGGTGTTCGAGACGACCGGCTCGCTACGCATCGCCTCGTCGCCCGAGCAGCTCGCCGAGATGCGCCGCGGCGTGTCGCGTGCCCGCGGCATCGGCATGGATGTTGAGCTGCTCGATCCGGAGGCGTGCCTCGCGAAGATGCCGGCCGCCTCGCCCGAGTCGCTCTACGGCGGCGTCTGGGTACCGCAGGACGGTTGGCTCGACCCGCACCGCACGACGTACGCCCTGGCCAACGCGGCGCGCGAGCTCGGCGTGGAGATCATCCAGCATTGCCGCGTGACCGGCATCGACCGTGCTCCTGGCGGAGAGGTCGTCGCCGTCAGCACCGAGCAGGGCCGCATCAGGTGCGAGACGGTCGTCAACGCAGCCGGAATGTGGGCACCGCGCGTCTGCCAGATGGTCGGCACGTGGGTGCCGTCGACGCCGGTCGATCATCAGCACATCGCCCTGACGGCCGTCGAGGGGCACGAGTTGCCGCGCGACATGCCGTGCTTCCGCGATCCCGATAACCTCGTCTACGGCAAGGCCGAGGCGGGCGGCATCCTCTTCGGCGGCTACGAACCCGACGCGCCTGCGCGCTGGATCGACGGCGTGCCGTGGGAGCACAGCGCGCGCACCGTCCCGGCGGATGAGGAGCGCTTCGTCCAGCTGATGGAGGGCGCGATCCGTCGCTTCCCGTTCCTCGAGCATGCCGGCGTCGTGGCGCTGATCTGCCATCCCGACGCGATGACGCCTGACGCGAATCCGCTGCTCGGGCCGATGCCCGGTGTTCCCGGCTTCTGGGTCGCCGCGGGTCTCTCGCTGAACGGCTTCGGCGGTGCCGGCGGCATGGGCAAGACGCTGGCCGAGTGGATCATCACCGGCGAGACGGAATGGGACGTCTCGAGCTACCGCCCCTGGCGCTTCCCCGATGTCTATCGCGACCCCAAGCACGCCGCCACGGCGGGGCGCGAGACGTATCGCTACTACTACCACCTGCGCTATCCGTACGACCAGGACGAGTGGGGCCGCCCGACGCGCGTATCTGCGCTGCACCATCGGCTGCAGGAGGCGGGCACCGTCTTCGGCGTCAAGTCCGGCTTCGAACGCGCCGAGTACATCGAGCCCGGCAAGCCCTGGCGACGCATGGGCGCCGACCAGCGCGAGTGGGGCTGGGGACGCATGCCGTTCTTTGACCGCATCGGCGAGGAGCACCGAGCCATGCGCGAAACGGCCGGTCTGATCGACCTGTCGAGCTTTGGCAAGATCGTCATCGACGGGCCCGATGCGTGCGCGCTCCTGCAGTTCGCGTGCGATGCCGAGCTGGACAAGCCCGTCGGCAGCGTCATCTACACACAGATGCTCGACCATCGTGGCGGCGTCATCGCCGATATCACCGTCACTCGCCTGGCCGAGGATCGCTTCCGCATGGTCACCGGCGCGGGTGCCGTGGCGACCGATCG
>CAINDT010000293.1 GCA_903847495.1 uncultured Actinomycetes bacterium | reverse complement strand
CTTCGGGGCCCAGTACGCCCAGCTGATCGCCCGCCGAATCCGCGAGTGCCGGGTGCTGTCCGAGCTCGTTCCGCACGACATCTCGCTCGACGAGATCCGTGCGCTCGATCCGGCCGGCATCGTGCTCTCGGGCGGACCGGCGTCGGTCAACGAGCCGGGCGCGCCGAGCCTGGATCCGGGCATCTTCGAGCTCGGACTGCCGGTACTGGGCATCTGCTACGGCATGCAGGCGATGGCGCAGGCGCTCGGGGGCGAGGTGGCGGGTACCGGCACGGGCGAGTTCGGCAAGACGGAGATCGAGCTGCAGTCCGATGCGGTCCTGTTCCACGGCGTACCGGCAACCCACACCTGCTGGATGAGCCACAACGACTCCGTCACGCGACTGCCTGACGGCTTCCGCACGACCGCCACGACGCCCGGTGCGCCGACGGCGGCGATGGAGCACGTCGAGCGACGCCTGCATGCGGTGCAGTTCCATCCCGAGGTCGTGCACACGCCGTTCGGCACCGAGATGCTCGAGCGCTTCGCGTACGAGGTCTGCGGACAGGACGGCACGTGGACGCCGCAGCACGTGATCGACGAGCAGGTAGCGCGCATCCGCGCCCAGGTCGGCGATCAGCGCGTGCTCTGCGCCCTCTCGGGCGGCGTCGACTCCGCCGTGGCCGCACTGCTCGTGCACAAGGCGGTGGGCGACCAACTCACGTGCGTGTTCGTCGATCACGGCATGCTCCGCGAGGGCGAGGCCGAGCAGGTCGTCGAGACCTTCGGCAACCACTACAAGGTCGATCTCGTGCACGTGCAGGCGCAGCAGCGCTTCCTCGACCTCCTCGCCGGCGTCACCGAGCCGGAGCAGAAGCGCAAGATCATCGGCGAGACGTTCATCCGCGTGTTCGAGGAGGAGTCCCGCCGCCTCGAGGGGATCAAGTACCTCGTGCAGGGCACGCTCTACTCCGACGTGATCGAGTCGGGGTCGAAGACCGCCGCCAAGATCAAGTCGCACCACAACGTCGGGGGCCTGCCCGAGGACATGGACCTCGAGCTCTGCGAGCCGCTGCGCCTGCTCTTCAAGGACGAGGTGCGCAAGGTCGGCATCGAACTCGGCATGCCGGACCGGATGGTCTGGCGCCAGCCGTTCCCGGGTCCGGGACTGGCCATCCGCATCATCGGCGACATCACGCAGGAGCGGCTCGACATCCTGCGCCGCGCCGACTTCGTGCTGCAGGAGGAGATCCGCGCTGCTGGCTGGTACAACAAGGTCTGGCAGAGCTTCGCCGTCCTCCCGTGCGTGAAGAGCGTGGGGGTGATGGGCGACGCCCGGACCTACGAGTACCCGATCATCATCCGCGCCGTCACGAGCGAGGATGCGATGACCGCCGACTGGGCGCGCCTGCCGTACGACCTGCTGGAGCGCATCTCCACGCGGATCATCAACGAGGTGCAGGGCGTGAATCGCGTTGCCCTCGATATCTCGTCGAAGCCGCCCGGCACCATCGAGTGGGAATAGCGAGCCGGGTCGCAGACCCTGGCAGGCCGTAGGGGTATCCTGCGTCCGTGACAGCGAAGCGGACACCGGCGCGGTCGGCGGCGCGCGACGCCGCTGTGCGGCGCCGCCGGCGCGGCCTGATCATCGTCATCCTCGGGCTCTTCGTCTTCGGCGCCTTCGCCTACGTGCTGCGCCCCGACGACTCCGGCTCCGCCGCAGCGCCCGTGTCGACCGACAGCGCGGTCGACATCGCCGCGAAGAAGGCCGCTGCCAACGCGGTTGAAGGTGCAGAGGCGGCCAATGCGATCGAGCAGCGCGCGTGGGCGATCGGCCAGTACGCGAGCTCGGTGCCATCCACCGACGGGGTCAACGCAGGGACGTCCGCCACGGGCAACCTCGTGGCGCTGACCTTCGACGACGGGCCGGGGAAGGACACCTGGGATGTGCTCGCGGT
>CAINDT010000292.1 GCA_903847495.1 uncultured Actinomycetes bacterium | reverse complement strand
GGGACCAGCGCGATCACGATCAGCATGGCGAGGACCACGCCGAGCACGAGCAGCACCGACAGGACGATGGTGAGCCACCACGAGCGGTGGCGGGGCGATGCGGAACCTGCGGCGTCTCCGGTCATGGACGGAATCCTACGCACCGCGTGCCGTCGCGGAGGCCGGTGCCCCCGCGACGGCACGCCACTGCGTCAGAACCCGCCGGGCGTGCTGCCGGGGATCCAGTCGGTGCCGGCGAGCGGCACCTGCGCCATCGCGGCCGACTCGATCGTCAGCGCCACGAGGTCCTCGGGCTCGAGGTTGTGGATGTTGCTCTTGCCTGCGGCGCGCGCAAGCGTCTGGACCTCAAGCGTCATCGTCTTCAGGTAGTTGTTGAGCCGACGTCCACCCTGCTCCGGGTCGAAGCGCGCGGCGAGCTCCGGATCCTGCGTCGAGATGCCCGTGGGGTCCTTGCCCTCGTGCCAGTCGTCGTAGAAGCCGGCAGCCGAGCCGATCTTCGCGTACTCGTCCGCGTACGCCGGGTCGTTATCGCCGAGGGCGATCATCGCCGCGACGCCGACCGAGACCGCGTCCGCACCGAGCGCGAGCGCCTTGGCCGCATCGGCGCCGTTGCGGATGCCGCCGGAGACGATCAGCTGCACCTCGCGGTGCATGCCCATCTCCTGCAGCGCCGTCACCGCCTGGCGGATGCACGCGAGCGTCGGCAGGCCGACGTGCTCGATGAACACGTCCTGGGTGGCGGCGGTACCGCCCTGCATGCCGTCGAGCACGATCACATCCGCGCCGGACTTCACGGCCAGCTGCGTGTCGTAGTACGGGCGGCTCGCGCCGATCTTGATGTAGATCGGCTTCTCCCAGTCCGTGATCTCGCGGAGCTCCTGGATCTTGATCTCGAGATCGTCCGGACCGGTCCAGTCGGGATGGCGGCACGCGGAGCGCTGGTCGATGCCCTTCGGCAGGTTGCGCATCTCAGCGACGCGATCCGAGATCTTCTGGCCGAGCAGCATGCCGCCGCCGCCGGGCTTCGCACCCTGGCCGACGACGACCTCGATCGCGTCAGCACGGCGGAGGTCGTCCGGATTCATGCCGTAGCGCGACGGCAGCAGCTGATAGACGAGGATCTCGGAGTGCCCGCGCTCCTCCTCCGTCATGCCGCCGTCGCCGGTGGTCGTGGACGTGCCCGCCATCGTGGCGCCGCGACCGAGAGCCTCCTTGGCCGGGCCCGACAGCGCACCAAAGCTCATGCCCGCGATGGTGATAGGGATCTTCAGGTGGATCGGCTTCTTCGCGAAGCGCGTGCCGAGCACGACGTCGGTCGAGCACTTCTCGCGGTAGCCCTCGAGGGGGTAACGCGACATCGATGCGCCCAGGAAGAGCAGGTCATCGAAATGCGGCAGCTTGCGCTTGGCGCCGAAGCCACGGATGTCGTAGATGCCCTGGCTGGCCGCGCGACGGATCTCGTGGATCGTGTTGCGGTCGAAGATGTAGGACTCCTTGAGCCCCGGATGCCAGTTGGTGCCGTTGTTGCCGGTGGGATCGAAATCAGTCATCGTCAGCTCCCTAGTACGCGCCGGCGTTGTCGATGTTGAAGTTGTAGAGCGTGCGAGCCGAGCCGTAGCGCTTGAACTCGTCGACCTTCGCGTCGGCACCAGCGACCTCGAGCAGGCGACCGAGCTCCGCACGGTGGAAGTCCTTGAGCTCCTTCTCGATGCAGTCCGCGCCGAGGCCCTTGACGGAACCACGCACGTAGATATGCGTCTCGTAGATGGAGTCGCCGAGCGCGTCACCGGCGTCGCCGCACACGACGAGCGTGCCCGACTGCGCCATGAACGCGCTCATGTGGCCGATGTCGCCCTTCACGACGATCTCCACGCCCTTCATGGAGATGCCGCAGCGCGCAGCCGCATCGCCCTCGACGACCACGAGGCCACCGCGACCCGTCGCGGCGCACGCCTGCGAGGCGTTCCCGGTGATGCGGATCGTGCCGCTCATGATGTTCTCGCCAACGCCGACGCCGGCGTTGCCGTCGATCGTGACGTTGGCGTGCTTGTTCATGCCGGCGGTGTAGTAGCCCGTATGGCCCTCGATCAGCACGTCGAGGTCGGCGTCGATGCCGACGGCCAGCGCGTGCGCACCGTTCGGGTTGACGATCTTCCAGCTCTTGGGGCCGCCGTTCTTGGCGTCATGCAGCCGCTGATTCAGCTCGCGCAGCGGCGTGACGGCGAGGTCGACGACCTCGATGTCGGTCGCAGTCGTCATCAGACCTTCTCCTTCTCCCACGCGTAGATCGTCGCGGGAGCGGGCTCCCACGTCTGCGCCTTCTCGGCGCCCGGCAGCGTCGCGATCGAGCGGTACTCGGACGACATGGCGACCCACTCGTCCGTCTCCGCGATCACGGCGGGCTTGCACGCGATCGGATCGCGCACCACGGCGAAGCCGTCGCGCGTGCCGATCAGGAACGTATAGAAGCCGTCGAGATCCTCGAAGGCGTTGTCCATCATCTGCTGCATGGAATCGCCTTCGCGTTGGCGCCACATCATGTAGCCAGCGGCGACCTCGGTGTCGTTCTCCGTCTGGAAGCGGATGCCCTCGCGGCGCAGCATGCGACGCAACCCGTTGTGGTTCGACAGCGAGCCGTTGTGGACGAGGCAGAGGTCGAGACCCGTCGAGAACGGATGCGAGCCGGCGGTCGTCACCTTCGACTCGGTCGCCATGCGCGTGTGCCCGAGCGCGTGGGTGCCGTTGAGCGACTGGATGTCGAACGTCTCGATGAACTTCTCAGGACGGCCGGTCTCCTTGTAGATCTCGATCGCCTCACCGGCGCTCATGATCTTGACGTCGGGGAAGAACTCCTCGACCCAGGTCTCGACCGGAGCGGCCTCGGCGTGCGCGATCACCACGGCGTGGTTCGCACGGCGCTCGATGGAGTGCTCGGCACCAAAGGCGTCCTGCATCGCGGTGCGCAGGACATCCCAGTCGTAGGTGGCGTCATCGTGCTGCAGCGTCAGCTTCGTCTGCCCCGCGGCAACGGCATTGCGATAGAAGGCGACGCCGGCGCTATCGGGCCCGCGGTCGCTCATCTCATGCAGCATGGGCGCCAGCAGCGCGCCCAGATTCGCCTCGACCTCAGGGGTCTTGGCGAAGAGTCCCACGATTCCGCACATCTTCCGGCCTCCAACACGTGTAGTCGTCGCGCACGGCAGGCGTCCCCACCGGCACAGGCGCTAATGGTACAGACATCGAGCCTTTAGGGAAGGCGGATGAGCCGTTCCCGTCAGACCGACTTCGACGAGCCGGTATGTCGGGAGCGCACACACACCGCCGAGCGGATACCGTGCCGCCATGACCTACGACGCCGTGATCGTCGGGGGAGGCCACAACGGCCTCACCGCCGCCGCCTACCTCGGCCTCGCCGGCCGCCGCGTGCTCGTCCTCGAGCGCCTCGACGAGACCGGCGGCGCCGCCGTCTCCGAGCGCCCCTTCAAGGGCGTCGACGTGCGTGTCTCGCGCTACGCCTACCTCGTCTCGCTGATGCCGCGCGAGTTGATCGCCGAGCTTGACCTCGATCTCGATCTTCGCTCGCGCGAGGTCTCCTCGTACACGCCGACGCACCGCGACGGACGCGACACCGGCCTCCTCGTCGCACGCCACGATCCGACGACCGCGCTGTCGATGCGCTCGCTGACGGGCACCGACCGCGCCTTCGCGCAGTGGCAGGCGTTCTACGCCGACGCGCAGGAGATCGCGACGCGCCTCGCCCCCAGCCTGCTCGGCACCCTCCCGTCCAAGGACGAGGCACGCGCGCTGTTCGCCGACATCCCACACGTCTGGGAGGCCTTCGCCGAGCGTCCGCTGGGCGAGTGGATCGAGCGCTCGATCGACGACGACCTCCTCCGCGGCGTGGTGCTGACTGACGCGCTGATCGGCACGTTCGCATCGGCCCACGAAGCCTCGCTGCAGCAGAACCGCTGCTTCCTCTATCACGTCGTCGGCGACGGCACAGGCGACTGGAAGGTCCCCGCCGGCGGCATGGGCGCCGTCTCCGCCGCGCTCGACCGCGCGGCGCGCAAGGCCGGTGCGGAGATCCTGACGGGCGCCGACGTCATCGCGATCCGCGAGACCCCCGACGGCGCCGAGGTGACGTGGCGCGACGCGACGGGCGAGCACACGACCCACGCGCCGACCGTGCTCGCGAACGTCGCGCCGACGGTCCTGGCACGCCTGATGGGCGACGAGCCGCCGCTGCCAAAGCCGATCGGCCCGCAGTTGAAGATCAACATGGTGTTGACGCGGCTGCCGAAGCTGAAGAGCGGTCGTGATCCGAAGGAGGCCTTCGCCGGCACCCTGCACATCGACGAGGGCTACGCCGAGCTCGAGACCGCGTACCGCGAGGCGAAGAGCGGCCGGCTGCCGTCGAAGCCGCCGAGCGAGCTGTACTGCCACACCCTCACCGATCC
>CAINDT010000291.1 GCA_903847495.1 uncultured Actinomycetes bacterium | reverse complement strand
CCAGTACTGGGCGCTCAACGCCCCCGGCATCGTCATGCAGATCGCGAACTGGACCTACTTCAACTGCCAGTTCACGATCACGTACGCCCTGCTGCTGTTCATCTACTTCCGTCGCAACCACGCCTTCTACTTCATCCGCAACGCGCTGCTCGCAACGAGTTTCGCTGCGCTGCTCGGCTACATCCTGCTGCCGACCGCACCCCCGCGGATGCTCGGCGGACTCGGGTTCATCGACACGCTCAACCAGACGTCGGTCAACCACAACTCCGGGATCATCGCCTGGTTCGCCAATCCGTACGCGGCGATGCCATCGCTGCACACGGCGTACGCGGTGATCATCGGGTGCGCGGGCGTGCTCGTGTTCTCGCACGTGTTGCTCAAGGTCGTCTGGGTTCTGTATCCGGGTCTCGTCGTGTTCTCGATCATCGCCACCGCCAACCACTGGTTCCTCGACGCCACGATCGGCGCGTTCGTGGCGCTCTTCGCGCTCGTGTTCGCATTCGCCCTCAGCCGCGGCACCGTGCCGACCTTGGGGGCCAGGGCCGGTAGGAGAACGCCCGACACGCCGACGGCGTATCCGCCACGCACCGCCGACGTGCTGCCGCAGCGCGCCTGAGCGACCGCTCGTCGGTCGTAGCCGACCGTTCGTCGGGCCGAGACTGACACACCCGGTCGCGCGGTCTACGGTGGTCGCCATGGGTGTCGAGCGACTGCAGCAGGAGTACACGGACGGGACGCGTCGCGTGATCGCCGGACTGATGTCCAAGCTGTCGCGGATTCCCGTCACCGCCAACCAGGTGACGATGATCGGCTTCGTCATCAACGTCATCGCCGCGGTACTGGTGTACCGCGAGAGCTTCATCGCCGGCGGCGTGGTCTTTCTGATCGGCTCGATCCTCGACGTCTTCGACGGCGCCGTGGCCCGCGCCCGCGGCGAGGACGGCCCGAAGGGCGCCATCTTCGACTCGGTCCTCGATCGCACGTCCGAGGCGATCATGTTCGGCGCGATCGCCCTTGTCTTCGCGCACGACGGCAACGAGATCGCGCTGTTCGCGGTGATCGTCGCGCTGACCGGCTCGTTCATGACCTCGTACCTGCGTGCGAAGGCGGAATCGATGGGTCTCGACGGCACGCACGGGATGATGGCCCGCGCCGAGCGCGTGGTCCTGATCGCCGCGGCCCTCCTCTTCGCCCCGCTCGGCGCCCTGCCGTGGGGGATCATCCTGCTCGCCATCCTCTCCGCCATCACCGTTGCGCAGCGTGCCCGGCACGTCATGCGTCAGCTCTAGCCCACCACCCCCGGAGGTACCCGAACGTGTCCACTCCCCAGAATCGCGCGCGCCGCTCGGACGGCAAGGTCCGCGTCGCCATCGTCGGCGTCGGCAACTGCGCCTCGTCCCTCGTCCAGGGCGTCGAGTACTACAAGAACGCCTCGGCCGACGAGGTCATCCCTGGCCTGATGCACGTCAACCTCGGTGGCTACCACATCAAGGACATCGAGTTCGTCGCGGCCATCGATATCGACAGCAAGAAGGTCGGCAAGGACCTCTCCGACGCGATCTTCTCGGGGCAGAACAACACGGTCAAGTTCGCGCGCGTGCCGAAGAC
This sequence comes from uncultured Actinomycetes bacterium, assembly GCA_903847495.1. Taxonomy (GTDB): domain Bacteria; phylum Actinomycetota; class Thermoleophilia; order Gaiellales; family F1-60-MAGs149; genus F1-60-MAGs149. The sequence goes on along the minus strand of CAINDT010000291.1, from coordinate 541 downwards.
GGGTGTGACCGTCCAGCGCGGCATGACGCATGACGGCCTCGGCAAGTACCTCTCCCAGGTCATCACGAAGGCTCCCGGCGAGACGGCCGACATCGTCAAGCTGCTGAAGGACTCGAAGGCCGACGTCCTGGTCTCCTACCTGCCGGTGGGCTCCGAGGAGGCGACCAAGTGGTACGTCGAGCAGGCGCTGGCCGCCGGCGTTGCCTTCGTCAACAACATCCCCGTCTTCATCGCGCGTGAGGCCTACTGGGCCAAGCGCTTCAAGCAGGCCGGTCTGCCGATCATCGGCGACGACATCAAGAGCCAGGTCGGCGCGACGATCATGCATCGCGCCCTCGCGACGCTGTACGAAGACCGCGGCGTGCACCTCGAGCGCACGTACCAGCTGAACGTCGGCGGCAACACCGACTTCCTCAACATGCTCGAGCGCGAGCGCCTCGAGTCGAAGAAGATCTCGAAGACGAACGCCGTCACGTCGCAGATCCCGCACGAGATGGGCGCCGACAACGTGCACATCGGCCCGTCGGACCATGTGCCGTGG
>CAINDT010000290.1 GCA_903847495.1 uncultured Actinomycetes bacterium | reverse complement strand
TAACGGCCGGTCGCCGATCGCCGCGCGGATCTCGCGCACCATCGCGAGCTCTTCATCGACGCCCACTGTCCCAACCTTGCCCTCGAAGATCGTGCCGCCAAACTCCTCGAGCAGCCGCGCGCACTCGCGCGCCACCTCGAGCGGCGTCGACTCACCAGGGTGCCGTGGCCCGGGGTAGCGGTAGGAGAAGTACTCCGTCAGCGGGATCTCCGTCCGCACTGCGCCGCCGAGCAGCTCGCACAGCGGCTTGTTCTCGACCTTGCCCCGGATATCCCAGAGCGCGATCTCGATCGCGCCGAACGTCCGCTTGGCGCCGAGCACGTCAGCCCACGGCGAGTAGGCATAGCCGGGCACGATCGCCGCCTCAATCGCATCGAGATCGAGCGGGTCGTGGCCGATCACACGCGGCGCCACCGCCATGATCGCGGCGCTGCGATCGCCGTCGGCCGCCTCCCCCCACCCCACGACGCCCGTGTCCGTCGTAACCTCGACCAGCGTCTTGGTGAGGCTGGCGATCGAGCCGTACGCAAAGCGATACGGCGCGACAAACGGGATGTTGACCGGGATCGCGCGGATGGCGGTGATCTGCATGGCGGCAGTCTCCCACACGCATCCGGTCCGCATGCGGCATCCCCGGCGATCGCATTCATCCGCGAGGAGTCGACACAATACCTAGGTTGTATCTAGACTATGCGTGCTCCACGGTGTCTCCATGCCGAATCTCCGCCACATCCCTGCCCTGCTGATCGCCCTCGCGGCCTCTGCCGTGGCGCCTGCCGCAGCCTCTGCCACCACGGTCTATGCCGCCTCGTCACTGTCGAAGGTCGTGCCGACGATCGCGCCCGACGCTCGCAGCAGCTTCGCTGGGTCCGACACGCTCGCCTTCCAGATCGAGCAGGGTGCGCCCGCCGACGTCTTCCTCTCCGCGGCCCCGCTCTACGCCGAGCGCCTCCACGCGAAGGGCCTCTGCGACACGCCCGTCGTCTTCGCACGCAATACGCTGACGTTTGTCACGCCCGCCTCGAACCCGGCCGGCATCACGCGCGTGCAGCAACTCGACAGGCCAGGTGGCTATCGGCTTGCCGTCGGCGGGAAGAACGTGCCGCTCGGCATCTACACGCGCACGCTCCTCGGCAAGCTTGGACTCGGTCGCGCGCTGCAGAAGAACACCGTTGCGCAGTATCAGAAGGCAACGGATGTGGTCACCGCCATTGCGCTCGGATCCGCCGCAGCGGGCTTCGTCTTCACCACGGAATGGCAGGCCAACCGTTCGCGTCTGCGCGCGATCCCCGTGCCCGCGAGCGCTCAGCCGCTGATCCGCTACGTGGCCTGCGTAGTGCGGCGCACTGGCGCGGATACGGCCGGCGCCCGATCGGTGATCACCCGCCTGCAGAGCACGAGCGGCCGGCAGGCTCTGCTCGCCGCCCACTTCGACCTCCCACCCAAGCCATGACGATCGCCACCGGCATCTTCCGGGGACTGCTGCTGCTCGCTGCGATCGCGACGTTCGCGTTCCTGCTCGCACCGATCGCCGCGCTGCTCCTGCAGGTGCCGGCACGCGACCTGCCAGGGCTGCTGCGCGAGACGGCCGTTACCTCCGCGCTACTGGTCTCGCTGAAGACCAACGTGATCGCGAACCTGATCATCCTCATCGTCGGGACGCCCGCCGCATACCTCCTGGCGCTCGGCCGGTTCCGTGGACGCCCGGCACTGCTGACGCTGCTCGAGCTGCCGCTCGTGCTCCCGCCCGCCGTGGCGGGCATCGCGCTGCTGACGGCATTCGGCGCCTTCGGGTTGTTCGGCACCGCGCTCGCCGACGCCGGGATCTTCCTTCCGTTCACCCAGGCCGCCGTTGTGATCGCCGTGACGTTCGTCGCCGGTCCGTACTACGTACGGGCCGCCGTGGCCGCCTTCGCCTCGCTTGATCGCAATCAATTCGACGCAGCGCGCGACCTCGGCGCCGGCGAAGGCGCGATCTTCCGACGGATTGCCCTGCCGCTCGCCGCCGACGGGCTGCGTGCCGGCTGGGCCCTTGCCTTCGCCCGCGGCGTCGGCGAGTTCGGTGCGACGCTCCTGTTCGCCGGCAGCGTGGAGCGCATCACCGAGACGCTGCCGCTCGCGGTCTACGCCCAACTCGACGTGAACCTCGACTCGGCCGTCGCCGTCGGGATTCTGCTCTTGGCCATCAGCGGCGCCGTGCTGCTGGTGGCGAAGCTGCCGCCCCTGTGGAGCCCGACCCGTACCTCGACGCCAGTCGGCGGCTGGTAGCCTCGGCGCGATGGGCGAGCAGATCCGCATCGGCCAGGCCGCGAGCATCCTCGGCGTCAGCGTCGACACGCTGCGACGCTGGGAGAAGGACGGACGCGTCACGTTCAGCCGATCCAGCGGCGGCCAGCGCACGATCGACGCCGCCGACGTGCGTGAGCTCCTGCGCGAACGCTCGCCGCAGACCGGCGTGTCGGCCCGCAACCAGCTGGAGGGGACGGTCGTCTCCGTCGAGACGGATGGCCTGATGGCGAAGGTCGAGCTGGCCTGTGGTCCCTACCGGATGGTCTCGATCATCACGCGCGAGGCCGTGGAGGAACTCGACCTCAAGGCCGGCGATACGGCCACGGCGATCGTCAAGTCCACGAACGTCGAGATCCGCCGCTAGGTCCGCCACCGCGAGCCAACGCGTCGCTCACTGCATTGCGCGACGGTCGCGGCGCGCCCGCAGTCGCAGTCGGTGCGCAAGCGGTGCGTTTGCGCGCGCCGTGACATCCTGGGCCCGGGCCCACGGTGTCACACCACTTCCACGCGACTGCGTCAGCCACACGACGCATTCGGCGCGACACCGGGCGCGACGCGCCCGGAGCACGCGCGATCGCTGCGCGCGTTTGGACAGTGACGATACGCCGGTAGTGCGGGTGCGCGCGATCCCCGGCACTGCTGGTGCGTTGGCGGGGATGACACGATGGGCCCGGGCCCATCGTGTCATCGGCCAGCTCTGGGTTGCGCACCGCTGGCAGCAGAGCGCACGCCGCCGTCGGTGGCACGCCGGGGCGCTCAGGCCGGGCGGAGCGCGATCCAGGTGGGATCTGTGCGAAAGTCAAACAGCAGCGACTCGTCCAGCTGCGGGGGCGTGGGACCGATGCCACCCTCAGGCAGGACGATGCGGTGGAGGCGCAGCGAGTCGTAGTGCAGCGGCGAGCGGTCGACTGCCGTGCGGTGCAGCGCCTCATGATTGAGACGGTCGATCGCAGTGCGATCGCGGAACACGACGAGGTTGCCCCATTGGCTCGTGCCGTCGGGCTGCGGCCACTCGACGTTGTAGTAGGCGAGCAGACCTGGGTAGCGCTCGAGGCGCTCCATCATCTCCGTCTCGACGACGTTGATCGGCTCATGATCGACGTCGAGTGCCTGACCGAAGAAGCCGACGCCGACCGCCGGCGCCGTGCCGCGCAACGCTTCCCAATCGGGCACCACGAGCCAGTGGATCGCGCCGGCCGCATCCGTCCAGCGACCAGCGGAGCCGCCGTCGGCAGCATGCGCGGCGAGGCCAGCGTGCAGGCGCGCGAGGATCTCGACGTCCGCATCCGACAGCGAGGGCTCGGTGAAGGGCCGGGCCGGATCGCCGGTGCGCGGCGGCAGCTCGGTGGTGGGAGTCGCCATGTCGACGAGGATATCGCCGTCCACGGCCGACGTACGCGGACGCGTCTGCGCGTCTAGGATCCTGCTCATGTCCAGCCGCACCCTTGACGCCGCCAACGCCCTGCTCCTCTGTCGCACGGAGCACCGCGACGCCGTACTCGAGGCGAACCTCGCGCCGCAGGATCTGGCGGAGGGCTACGCCACCCACCTGGCGCTGCTCGAGCTCTTGTCCGCGAGCGGCGGTGGACCGCAGATCGGCTGGAAGGTCGGCTTCACGAATGACGCCGCGCAGGCGCGCCACGGTGCGACCGAGCCCGTCTTCGCCGGCCTGCTCGGCGGCTTCTCCTACGTCGGAGAGGCCGAGCTCGCGAGTCCCGAGCACAAGGGCCTCGGCATCGAGGCCGAGCTCGCCGTCCGACTCGGCCAGCCACTGTCGGGTCCGATCACGCGCCAGGATGCCGCCGCGGCGATCGATGGCGTCGCAATCGCCTTCGAGATCATCCAGCCGCGCTGTAACGTCGACGTCGCCGGCCTGCCGACGCTGATCGCCGACGGCACGCAGCAGTACGGCACGATCCTCGGCGCATGGAACGAGGACTACGCGCCGCTGACGCTCGATCAGGCAGACGTCAAGCTGCAGGTGGACGGCTTCACG
>CAINDT010000289.1 GCA_903847495.1 uncultured Actinomycetes bacterium | reverse complement strand
GGTGTCCCACCAGAGGCTGCGATCGCGGATGTGCCGCTCGCTGAAGGTCACGGCGTGGGCACCTTCGCGACCAGCGCAGCCGACTTTGCGATCATCTCCCGCTCGTGGTCGTGGAGATCTGTCCAGGGCCCGCCGCCGACCATCGCGTCATCCACGCCGCTGTCGATGCCGCTGAGGGTCTCGATGATGCGCAGACCGCAGTACGGGGTGTACTGGTCGGAGTAGCCGCCCTCGTGGATCATCAACAGCTTGCCGCCGCAGTGGCGGTCCGCCGCGTCCATCAGCTGACGCGTGAGGTTCGCGTAGTCCTTGGAGCAAAGGTTCATGCGCGCGTTGATGTCGTAGCGGTTTGCGTCGAGGCCGCTCGCCACGATGATCATGTGCGGCTGGAAGCGGTCGAGCGCGGGAATGACGACGTCGCTGAAGGCCAGGCCGTACGGGCCGATGCCGCCGCCGGGAGGCAGCGGGATGTTGATGTTCGTGCCGGTGCCCGCGCCCGTGCCGTTGTCCTCGGTGCCGCCGCTCTCCGGGGGATAGCAGCGGTCCTGGTGCAGCGAGATCGTCAGCACCGACGGGTTGTCGTAGAACGCGTGCTCCGTGCCGTTGCCGTGGTGGACGTCCCAGTCGATGATCGCGATGCGCTCGAGGCCGTGATCGCGCTGCGCGTGCAGGGCGGCGAGTGCCGTGTTGGCGAAGATGCAGTAGCCGCGCCCGAGGTCCTTCTCCGCGTGATGCCCGGGCGGGCGCACGAGGGCGTAGGCGTTGTCGACCTCGCCGGTCGCCACGGCGTGCGCGGCGTTCATCGCGCCACCGGCGGCGAGCAGGGCGATGTCGTACCCGCCCTTGCCGAACGGCGTCTCCTCACCGGCGTCGCCACCGCAGTCGTCGGACAGCGCCTTGATGCGATCGATGTACGCGCGGTCGTGTACGCGCTCGATCTCTCGCACCTCGGCCATCCGGCTCGGGATCATCACGAGCTTCTGCGAGATACCGGTCGCGTCGAGCAGGTTCTTGAAGCGGCGCTTGCCCTCGGCCGTCTCCGGCGACGGCATCGGCTGGAAGAACGCCTCCGGCGGCAGCCAGTCGGAATACGTGCGGCTATCGAACCAGACGTACTTCTCGTCCCAGACGAATCCCGTGCTCTTCATGGCAAGCTCCTCCTCGGTGCTGACGAGAGCGTAGTCGGACACGCTGCGTAGCGAAAATGCCGGCGGTCAATCTGGATCCGGATCCAGATTGGTGAAAAACGTGCCAATTTGGATCCGGATCCAAATTGGTCGAAATCGTGCAGATTTTTGGCGCGGACGGAATCGCCGCTCAGTGGCCGCTGGGCGAGAAGTGCTGCAGGTCGAGCGTGCCGCCCGTCCAGTTGCCGCCCCAGCCCCATCCCTGCGCAGCGAAGATCCGCACGACCTTGTCGTTCGGCAGGATCATCATCGGGCTGCGGCGCTTTGAGCGATCGACGTACTTCCACGAGGCCTTGTGGAAGACCTTGCCATTCTCGATCCATGGGTTCTGGATCGGGTTGATGTCGATCGCCTTGCCGTACGCGTGATTCGACCATTTGCTTGAGCCTGTCGCCGCGCGACAGTTGAAGGCGGATGTGTTGTTGGCCTCGATCGACTGCCAGTCGTCACCGCCGTACCGGTCGACGGGCTCCATGCGCTCGATCGGGTAGTTGATCTGCCACAGGCGCTTCAGCACCATGTCAACGGTTGCCGCGACATCGCGATGCACGATCAGCTGGCCGGTCGCCGCGCCGCCATCCGGCGTGCGGTGCGTTGCCGTGATCAGCCGCAGCTCGCCGAGCGACGCGGGGCAGCCCTTGTGCCACGACACGCCGGTCATCGCCTTGCGCATGTCCTTCGGGATCGGGGTGACGGTCGACGTGTAGCCGGCGGCCTGCGCGGCGGGTGCGGTGAGCGCGGCCGCGGCCACGCAGAGGCAGAGGAGGGCGATACGTCGCATGCGTGGATGTTCTCGTGGATGGATGCGCATCCTGCTCAGCATGCACTCGGTCAGCTGAGTGTGCGCAGCGACTCGAGCGCGCTCGGGTTTTCGAGCGTCGAGAGATCGCCGGGATCTTCGCCGAGCAAGACGGCACGGACGGCGCGGCGCACGACCTTCTGGCTGCGCGTCTTCGGCAGTTCGGTCACCTGCAGGATCCGCTCGGGGCGGAAGGCGGGGCCGAGCTCGCGCTCGACGGCCTGGCGCAGGCGCAGCTGGAGGTCGTCGTCGAGAACGACGCCGTCGCGGAGCACGACGAGGCAGTGGACGGCCTCGCCCTTGACCGGGTGCGGCAAGCCGACCGTGCATGCCTCGCGCACGTCAGGATCGGCGACGAGGGCCGACTCGTACTCGGCCGGGCCGATGCGCTTGCCGGCGATGTTGAGCGTGTCGTCAGAGCGGCCGTGCAGGAACCAACTGCCCTCCGACGTCCGCGTGGCCCAATCGCCGTGCGTCCAGATATCGGGGTAGCGCGACCAGTACGTCTCGATGTAGCGGTCGGGCGCGTTCCACAGGCCGCGCGTCATGCTCGGGAAGGGCGCCTTGATGACGAGCTCGCCGACCTCGTCGGTC
>CAINDT010000288.1 GCA_903847495.1 uncultured Actinomycetes bacterium | reverse complement strand
CAGACCGTCGATCAGGGTCCCGTGCTTCTCCTGTGCGCACCCGGCGCCGACGCCGAGCGTCGCGCTGCCGTCGCTGCGACCGGCATCGAGGTCGCCGACGTTGCCGATCTGCACGCGGGTCTCGCGCTCCTGCACGAGCGCGGCATCCAGTCTGTCCTGTGCGAGGGTGGTGCCGGCTTGGCTGGCGCGCTGCTCGGCGCGGACCTGCTTGATCGCATCGTCGTCGTGACCGCGCCGAAGCTGCTTGGTGATCCCGTGGCGCCCGGGATCATCGGCGAGACCGGCACGGCGTCGGATCAGATGAGCGATGCGCTCGGCCTGGCGGCATGGTCGTGCGAACGGATCGGTGACGATCTGTGGATCGACGCGTGGCTGCGAGAGCCACGCTGATGGAGGCGCCATGTTCACCGGGATCGTGCAAGAGGTCGGCGAGGTCGAGGAGGTCCAGGCGGCGGAGAACGGTGCGCGCATCGTCGTTCGCATGCCGGCGCTTGCGCCCGAGGTGGGCATGGGCGACTCGGTCGCCGTCAACGGCACGTGCCTGACCGCGGTCGAGCTCGGCAGCGAGCGGATCGCCTTCGAGGCGATGGGGGAGACTCTGGCGCGCACCACCACCGGCGGTCTGGCGGCCGGCAGCGCTGTCAACCTCGAGCCGGCACTACGGCCGACCGACCGCATGGGCGGACACGTCGTCCAAGGTCATGTCGACGCCGTCGGCGAGGTCACGGGCATCCGCGCCGACGGCATCGCGAAGGTGATCGAGATCGCGGCGCCTCCCGCTGTGCTCCGTTACGTGGTGGAGAAGGGCTCGATCGCCGTCAATGGCGTCTCGCTCACGGTCTCGGCCGTCGATGATCGCGCGTTCGAGATCTGGCTGATTCCGCATACGTGCGACGTGACCACCTTCGGGGGGACCGAAGTAGGCGACTCGGTCAATCTCGAAGTGGACATCTATGCGAAGTACGTAGAGAAGTTCGCCGCGGAGCGCTAGGACGCGGCGGGCGATCTCTGCCACTTCGCTACGATCACCAAGCCCCCAGTCAACAGGGAATCTCATGCATCAGCCCGAACCCCCGTTCAGCTCGATCGAAGACGCAATCGAGGACATCCGCCGCGGCAAGATGATCATCATCGTCGACGCCCCGGATCGCGAGAACGAGGGCGACCTGTGCATGGCTGCCGAGTTCGTCACGGCAGATGACATCAACTTCATGGCCACGTACGCCCGTGGCCTCGTCTGCCTGACGCTCACGCCTGAGCGCTGCGACGAGCTCGGCCTCAAGCCGATGGTGCAGCACAACGTCACCACGTACGAGACGGCCTTCACGGTCACGATCGAGGCCAAGGAGGGCATCACGACCGGCATCTCCGCCGCCGACCGTGCCACCACCTGCCGCGTCGTCGTTGATCCCAAGACGACGGCCGACGACATCCAGGCGCCGGGTCATATCTTCCCGCTGCGCGCCCGTCCGGGTGGCGTGCTCGAGCGCACCGGACAGACCGAGGCCTCGGTCGACATGGCGAAGCTCGCCGGTTGCACGCCCGCTGGCGTGATCTGCGAGGTCATGAACCCCGATGGCACGATGGCTCGCATCGACGACCTGTCGGTCTTCAGCGCCGAGCACGACATCAAGATCATCACCGTTGCCGACCTGATCGAGTACCGCCGCCGCACCGAGCAGCTGGTCGACCGCGTCGCTGAGGTGCAGCTGCCCACGATCTACGGCGACTTCACGGCGATCGGCTACCAGGAGAAGCTTGCCGACAAGCAGCATCTCGCGCTGGTCTACGGCGACGTGGCGGGCAAGGAGGACGTGCTGGTGCGCGTCCACTCCGAGTGCCTGACGGGCGATGTCTTCCATTCGATGCGCTGCGACTGCGGCGATCAGCTCGATAGCGCCATGCAGCAGGTCGTCGCTGCAGGCAGCGGCGTCGTGCTGTACATGGCGCAGGAAGGCCGCGGCATCGGCCTCCTCAACAAGCTGCGCGCCTACGAGCTGCAGGAGAAGGGCCGCGATACCGTCGAGGCCAATCTGGAGCTCGGCTTCATGGACGATCAGCGCGAGTACGGCATCGGCGCGCAGATCCTGTCCGATCTCGGGCTCTCCACGATCAAGATCCTCACGAACAACCCGCGCAAGATCATCGGACTCGAGGGCTACGGTCTGAAGGTGACCGAGCAGATGCCGATCGTGATCGCGCCCGGCGAGCACAACGCCAAGTACCTCGCCGCGAAGCGCGAGAAGCTCGGCCATTCGCTGCATCACCAGCACATCAAGCCGGCGGACGAGTTGCCGGGCGAGCCTCCCCGCATGGTCGATCCTGCTGCTGGGGAGACGGCGGGCGCGCAGCAGTGACCGCACCCGACGCCGCGGGGAGCATCTCCGCGCCGGACGGTAGCCAGCGCATCGAGCCCACAGGTCTTGCTGCGGGTACGCGCGTCGCGATCGTCGCTGCGGAGTACCACACCGATATCGTCCAGCCGCTCGTCGACGGCGCCGTTGCCGAGTGCATCGAGCGTGGCGTCGCCGCAGCTGACATCGCGATCGTGCCGATCCCCGGTGCGTTCGAGGTCGGCCTGGCCGCGCAGCACTGCGCGCAGAACGGCTTCGACGCTGTGATCGCCCTGGCCTGCGTGATCCGCGGCGATACGCCGCACTTCGACTACGTCTGCAACGAGGCGGCGCGTGGCGTCACCGAGGCAGGCCTCAAGACCGGCGTGCCGGTCGCCTTCGGCGTCCTCACCGTAGAGACGCACCAGCAGGCCGTCGATCGCATCGGCGGCAGCGAGGGGCACAAGGGCCGCGAGGCCGCTGGTGCCGCGCTCGGCCTGCTCAGCACGCTGCGCGCGATCTGACTTGCTCCCCGATCGCCACCGGCGTGCCACGGACTTGCGCTATCGCCGCGCGGAGTTGACCGGGCCGACCGCGGCGTCCGGCTCTCCACCAGGACAAGCTGGGCCCACCATGTCCGGACACTCCCGCGCGACTGCCAGCGGGTGCGGGCGTAAATGGCATGACCTGCGACTCGGCGCATGCGCTCTGGGCGTGCTCTGCGCGCGAGATCGCGCCGTGCAGGGCGGCGCCTCGTGCGCAACGGCGCGGAATCAGACCTAGTGCGTCACAGATCGGGGATGACACCATGGGCCCGGGCCTACCGTGTCCGACGTGACGGCATGCGGCGGCCGGCGTCGAGCGACGCTGATGACGAGTGACGTCGGACTAGAGCGCGCGCTGCACTTTGCCAGCCTTGAGGCAGCGAGTGCAGACGTAGGCGCGAACGGCGACGCCGTTCTTGAGGATGCGCAGCTTCTGCAGGTTCGCGTCGAAGCGGCGCTTCGTGGCGATCATGGAGTGGCTGCGGTTATTGCCGAAGGACGGACCACGGCCACAGGAGGAGCAGATGCGCGACATGAGCGGAAGTATGCTGGTTCCCATCGATCCCCGCAAACGGGAACCGTCACCGCACCGTGTCGCATCCACCTCTGCCGTCGCCGTCGACTCTCGCCGCCAGCGCCCGTGCGCGTCTGGTCGGTGAACGAGAGCATCTCAACGCGATCAACGTGTACCCCGTCGCGGACGGGGATACCGGGTCGAACCTGCTGTCGACCGTCGATGCGATCGCGGCCGCGCTGCGCGCGAACCCGGGCGACCCCGCGCGTGCCGCGGCTGATGCGGCGCTCCTGGGCGCGCGCGGCAACAGTGGCACGATTCTGTCTGCGCTCGTGCGTGCGGCCGTGCTCTCGTTGCCGACACCGGTGGATGGTGCCGCCGTCCGAGCGGCACTGCGCGCCGGGGCAGACGCGGCGTATGCCGCTGTACCGGAGCCGGTGGAGGGGACGATGCTCACCGTCGCGCGCGCCGCAGCCGAGGCGTGCGCGGGGGAGACCGTGGAGGGGGCGCTCCGGGCTGCGCTGAGCGGCGCGCGCACCGCGCTCGAGCGCACCCCCGATCAGCTCGGGATGCTCGCCGATGCGGGCGTTGTCGATGCGGGAGCCGCCGGCCTCGTCACGATCTTGGAGGGGCTGGTCGCCGCGATCGATGGGGACGAGGTCGTCGACGACGACGCAGCGGTAGCGTCTGTACCGGCGGCGCACGTGCACGATCCCTCGAGTCGCTACCGCTGGTGCGTCGGGTTCGTGCTGCGCGGTGCCGACGTCGACGCGGTGCGTGCGGCAGCAGGCACGTGGGGCGATTCCGTCGTTGTCGTGGGCGATGCGGCACTGGCGCGCGTGCATGTGCACGCCGACGACGCCGATGTGGTTCTTGCCGCCGCCGCGGCGTTCGGCGCTGTCTCCGATCCGGCGGTGTCGGACATGCACGCCGGTATCCGCGAGGCCGCGGCCATCCGCGCCGGCGGCACGGCGATCGTCTACGACTCGACCGCGGATCTGCCGGTGCCGGATCGCGACTCGTGGCGCATGGTGCCGCTGACCGTGCACTTCGGTGACGAGGAGGTGCGCGATTACGTCGATCTCACGGTCGAGGAGTTCTATGCGCGTCTGCAGACCGACCCGATGCATCCACGCACCTCGCAGCCCTCGCCGGGTGCGTTCGTGGCGGTGTACGCCGAGTTGCTCGAGACGTACGACGACGTGGTGTCGATCCACATCTCCTCGAAGTTGAGCGGTACCTGCGCCTCGGCGCACGCCGCCGCGCGCGAGTTCCCCGGTCGGGTGACGGTGATCGACAGTCTCAACGTGTCGATGCCGCTGGCCCTTGCCGTCATGCGCGCGCAACAGGCCCTCGACAACGGTGTACCACCGAAGGAACTGCCGGCAGTGGTCGAGCGAGCGCGTCGCAGTTGCGACTGCCTGTTCAGCGTGCCGACGCTCGAGTACCTGCAGCGGGGTGGGCGCATCGGTCGCGCACAGGCGCTCGTCGGCACGCTGCTCGGGGTGCGTCCGCTGCTCGCGATCGAGGATGGCGAGGTCGTCCCGGCGGGTAAGGTGCGTGGCGCTGATCGCGTGCTGCCGGCCCTGGTTGCAGAGCTCGTGCGCCGATCTGCACCGTACGCAGAGATCGATGTCGCCATCGCGCACGCGGCAGATCCGCAGGCGGCGGCCGAGCTCGAGCGTCTGGTGCGCGACGCCCGCGGTGGCATCCGCTCGGTGCGCGTCCTCACGCTCGGCGCGGTGATCGGGGCGCACGCCGGCCCCGGCGCGCTCGGTCTGGCCTACGTCGCGCTGGACTGATCGTCAGCCGCGGCTTTCGCCGCTTTCCTCTGACGATGCTCGGACACGAGACGCGTGCCCTGGACGACGGCTCAACCGGGGCCGTAGACGGGCCGCTTGAGGATCGTCGTCACAATCACGATCGCGACCCAGGCGACGATCAGAGCGGGGATCCACCACGGCATGCGCACACGCTATCAGCCGGGTTGGGCGCCGCGGGTCAAAATGTTATAGTGCGCAACATGAGCGAATATCAGATCACCTACTGGCGCGACATCCCGTCCATGGTCATGGCCCGCGAAGGCGACGAGACGGCGCGAGCCCAGCTCGCCCAGCGCTTCCAGGAGGCGATCGACGAGGCCGCCATGCGCCTCGGCGAGTCCGATGCCGACGCGTACATGGAGGGGTGGCGCAAGGGCGACTGGACGCCTGCTGACGGCACGCCGACCGACGTCGTGCAGCGCGTCGCCAACGACCTCGAGGCCGACCTCGATGAGGATCGCCTCAACGCCCTGCTTGACGAGCTCGGCCCGGCCCAGGAGGCATGACATGAGCGGCATTCTCGAGACGCTGCAAGGCGGCGGTCACCTGCTGGGTGATGGCGCGATGGGCACGATGCTCCAAGACGCTGGTCTCACCGACGGCGGCGCCCCCGAGCTCTGGAATGTCGACCACCCCGAGAAGATCGAGGCGATCCTCGAGGCCTACGCCGACGCTGGCTCCAATCTGATCACCACCTGCACGTTCGGCGGCACGCGGCCGCGGCTGGAGATGCACGACTTGGGCGACCGCGTTGAGGAGCTCAACCGGGCTGGTGCTGCTGTGGCGCGCAAGGTCGTCGACCGCCACCCGGGCACGTACGTGCTCGGTGACGTCGGCCCGAGCGGCGATCTGATGGAGCCGATGGGCACGCTCACGCCCGAGTCCGCGCAGGAGCTCTTCGCCGAGCAGATTCGCGGTCTCGTCGCGGGTGGAGCCGACGCGATTCTGATCGAGACGATGAGCGATCTCCAGGAGGTCGAGGCCGCCGTCAACGCCGCCAAGGCCGAGGCGCCAGGGTTGCCGATCCTCGTGACGATGTCGTTCGATACGAACCTGCGCACGATGATGGGTATCAAGCCCGGCCAGGCCGTCGAGGCCGTCAGCGCCATGGGCGTCAGCATCGTCGGTGCCAACTGCGGTCGCGGCGTCGATGAGATGCGCACGATTGCCGCCGAGATGGTCGAGGCGCGCCCCGAGGGCGTGTTCCTGATGACGCAGTCGAACGCGGGCCTGCCGAAGCTCGTCGGTGATGAGTTCATCTACGACGGCTCGCCCGAGGTGATGGCCGAGTGGGCTACCGACATGCGCGAGCTCGGTATCGACGTGATTGGCGCGTGCTGCGGCTCGACGCCGGCGCACATCGCCGCGATGCGCGACATCGTCAAGGCCTAGGGGCCTCTCAGACTCCTCTCAGGAAGCCGCGTCAGATCCTGCGCGGTCCGTGGTCTGCCTGTGCACGAACGCGTCGTACTGGCGCAGCACAAGAGGAGTCCACGATGAACAAGCCCAGGATGCTCGTGATCGGCGCCGTCGCCGCGACGAGCCTCATGGCGGCGGCCACCGCGTCGGCCGCTGCCGATGTGTCGTCCGTCGAGGTTTCGACGGCCGGCAAGCGGAAGGTCGAAGTCTCGGTCGAGACCCTGCGGGGCACCGGCACGGTCGCACCGCGCGTCACGGTGCGCATCGCGCGCCGCGGCGCGCAGCTGAAGACCGAGGACTGGGATCCCAGCGCGGGCCCGAGCGAGCTCGTCCTGAGCAGCGGCTACGTCCGCTCGCGCGCTGCTGCCGGCGCCACGGTGACGGTCCGCGTCCGCGTCTGCGACGTCGACTGCACGACGACGACGCACACGGAAACCGTGCTCGCCGGTGATCCGTCCGAGTACGGCTCGAGCTCGTCTGAGCACGTGACGACGCCGCTGCCGGCCGGTGCAGTCACGTCTGCACAGGCCTCGGCTGCTGCGGTCGCCGCCAATCCCGGT
>CAINDT010000287.1 GCA_903847495.1 uncultured Actinomycetes bacterium | reverse complement strand
CACCTTGGCCTCGACCGGCTCGATGAAGATCGATTCGAGAACCTGCTTGGCGCGGTCGCCGGCGTTGATGGAGACGAGGTAGCGGGGCGACTCGGGCAGGGTGAAGGCGAGCAGGAAGTAGATCGTGGCGGGTACGGCCATCAGGATGAACATCCATTGCCACGCCTCGATCGGGCCGAGGGCGTTGGAGGCACTGCCGCCGGCGGCGTTCAACACGACTTGGTTGACAACCTGCGTGGCAAAGATCCCGATCACAATCGCGAACTGGAAGAGCGACGACAGCCGTCCTCGCATGTGCGCCGGCGCGATCTCGGCGATGTACATCGGCGAGACGATCGCAGCGAGGCCGATCGCGAAACCGCCGACGAGTCGCCAGCCCATGAAGTCGTAGATCGCGAACGGGAAGGCCGAGCCGATGCCGGCGATCAGGAAGAGCACTGCCGCGATGAGCATCACGCGCTTGCGCCCGTACTTCTCGGCGAGGCGTCCGCCGACGAACGCGCCGACGGCGGAGCCGAGCAGCGCAATCGAGACGACGAAGCCCTGGAAGAACCCGTCGGTGATGTCGAACCGTTCGTAGATCGCCTTGTTGGCGCCGTTGATGACAGAGCTGTCGTAGCCGAAGAGGAAGCCGCCGAGCGCGGCGATCACGGCAAGCGCGGTGACCTTGCCGACGTGCACCAACTCGGGGGCGGCGTTGTCGTCGGTGGCGGCGGGGAGGTTCATGGATGGCGGGCAGCGCGGCGTCGCGCTGCGCTGCGCGGAGCATAGTGGGTGGACTACGGTACTCCCATGCCGCAGCTCACCCCCGACGAACTCCTCTCCACCACGCGCGCCGTCCGCAAGCGCCTCGACTTCGATCGGCCCGTCCCGCGCGAGCTGCTCGAGGAGTGCATCGCGCTGGCGTTGCAGGCGCCGACGGCCTCCAACTCGCAGCCGTGGACGTTCGTGGTGGTGACGGATCCCGCGCAGAAGGCCGCCCTCGCGAAGTGGTACCTCAAGTCGTACGACGACTACGCGGGTGCCCGCTACGACGATGCCGGTGGCGAGCTCGATCCGGCGACCGAGCGCATGGCGTCGTCGGCGCGGTATCTGGCCGATCGCATGCACGAGGTGCCGACGATGGTGATCCCGTGCGTCGCCGGTCGCCTCAACGACTGGTCGCCCGAGTCGCAGGCAGCCGGCTGGGGTTCGATCGTGCAGGCCGGTTGGAGCTTCTGCCTGGCCGCGCGCGCCCGTGGTCTCGGCACGTGCTGGACCACGCTGCATCTCACGTACGAGCGCGAGTGCGCCGAGATTCTCGGGATCGACTACGCCGCGGTCACGCAATCTGTGCTGATCCCGACGGGCTTCTACACGGGCGAGACCTTCAAGCCCGCGCCGCGCGGCGACATCTCCAGCCTGATCCGCTGGGACCGCTGGTAACGCCCACCGCCGGGACATGACGCAGCGCGCTCCCGCCTGGTCGCTCGCGGTCGCGGCGATCGTGATCGTCCAACTCGGCGTGGCGCTGTCGCCGCGCCTCATCGACATGGTCGGCCCGGCGGGTACGGGCTGGCTGCGACTGACTGCCGGTGGCCTGATGCTGCTCGCCATCGCCCGGCCGAAGCTGCGCAACTACTCGCGCGCGGATCTGCGCGTCGCGCTGCTGCTCGGCGTGATCACCGGTGTGATGATGGTCGCGTTTCTCGGCGCCCTCGACCGCCTCCCGCTCGGCACGACGGTGGCGATCGAGTTCCTCGGTCCGTTGACGGTTGCCGCGTTCCGCGCGCACCGACGCAGCGCGTTGGTGTGGCCCGCGCTCGCCCTCGCGGGAGTGATCGCGCTGACAGAGCCGTGGGTCGGCGAGACGGATCTGCTCGGCGTGGGTCTCGCGTTGATCGCCGGCGCCGGTTGGGGCGCGTACATCCTGCTGACGCAGAGTGTCGGCGACCGCTTCAGCGGACTCGACGGCCTCGCCATCACGATCCCCATTGCCGCGGTGGCCGCTGCAATCCCCGGCATTCCCCAGGCGTGGGGGCACATCACGCTAGGTGCCATCGTTCTCTCGATCGGCCTCGCAGTGATCGCTCCGGTGATCCCGTTTGCGCTCGAGGTGGCTGCTCTGCGCCGTCTCAGTGCGGCCACATTCGGAACGCTGATGGCACTCGAGCCCGCGGTTGGCACGCTCTGGGGCGCCATTCTCCTGTCGCAGTTCCCGAACGTGCTCCAACTCGGCGGCATCGTGCTGGTCGTCACGGCCGGGGTCGGCGCCGAGCGTGCCGGTCGGGCGCGACCGCCAACCGTGAATCCGCTCGCGTAGCAACCCGCAAAGCGAAGAGCGGTTCTCCGTCATGCGCATCGAGCGCAGACCGATAGAGTGGTCGGAGCGCGGCACGCAGGCGCTCCTCCGCGTCACGTTGACGCAGTCAGGTATCGATGAGCCAGCCGTTCGACGATGGTGGTCCACTTCCCAACCGGGATGACATCCTGCATCGCGGCTTCGCGCAGTCGAGCGTCGGATTGGCGATCACCGAGGTCGATCCGACCCGCCAACAGGAAGAGCGCATCGTGCGCGTCAATGACGCTCTCGTCGACATGCTCGGATTCGACGCGGACGACCTGCGTGCGCACGGGCGCTCCCTGCTGGGTCTCGACCAGTTCACCCTTGAGCCAGGATCGAAGCGGATCATCCGCCGCGGTCGCGACTTCGAGGAGACGGAGTTGCCGCTCGTACACAAGGATGGTCGCGAGTTGTGGGCGGCCGTGCACGTGGACACGATCCGCGACGAGCAGGGTGAGGTGCGCAATCGCGCGATCCGGATCGAGGACATCGGCGAGGTACTCGCCAACGATCGCTCACTGCGCTATCTCGCCGATCACGACACGCTGACCGGGCTCATCAACCGCCGCCGCTTCGGGGAGGAGGTCCAGCGCACGATCGAGACGTCGGATCGTTTCGGCGATACGGGTGCCGTGCTGTTTCTCGACTTGGACCACTTCAAGCACGTCAACGACGCGTACGGGCACAGCGCGGGCGACGCGTACCTCACCGAGTTCGCCGGCCTGCTGCGCGATGCGACGCGCAGCACCGACATCGTGTCACGGCTAAGCGGCGACGAGTTCGCGATCCTCCTCGCACGCACGACCATCGATGATGCAAAGGCGCTCGCCGCGAAGATCCGCGGGATGACGGCAGATCTCCCGGTCCGCGTCGCACCCAATCTGGACTTCCGCCTCACGGTCAGCATCGGCATCGCGGAGATCACGAGCGGGGCGAGTGAGAACGCCGCGGATCTTCTCGTCGATGCCGACCTCGCCATGTACGAGGCGAAGCAGGCCGGACGCGACGCCGTCCGGGTGTACGCCGCCGCCGCCGAGCAGCGTGAGCACATGGCCGCGCGGCTCGCCTGGGCCACCCGCATCCGCACGGCGCTGGAGACCGATGCGTTCGCGCTCTACGCTCAGCCGATCGTGCGGACCGGCGACCGGCGCCCCGTCCTCTACGAGCTGCTCCTGCGGCTACCCGATGTCGACGGATCGCTGCTGTTGCCCAGCGCATTTCTGTACGCAGCAGGCCGCTTCGGTCTGGAGGCCCGAGTCGACGTCTGGATCATCGAGCGCGCGATCTCGTACTTGGCGCGCATGCCCGATCAGCGGGTCGGCCTCTCCGTCAACGTGTCCGGCAGCCTGATTACCGACGCTGCGAACGCGCAGCACATCGCGGCGCTCCTGGCCACGAGCGGTGTCGATCCGTCGCGACTCCTGTTCGAGATCGTGGAAACGACGTTCGTGGACACCACCGCCAACGCGGACGAGTTCATCGAGATCCTGCGCGCCCTCGGCTGCCGCTTCGCGTTGGACGACTTCGGCGCGGGCTACAGCTCGTTTCACCACCTCAAGCGGCTGACCGTGGATATCGTGAAGCTCGACGGCGAGTTCGT
Organism: uncultured Actinomycetes bacterium; assembly: GCA_903847495.1. Lineage (GTDB taxonomy): Bacteria > Actinomycetota > Thermoleophilia > Gaiellales > F1-60-MAGs149 > F1-60-MAGs149. The sequence goes on along the minus strand of CAINDT010000287.1, from coordinate 3,622 downwards.
CCGCAACGCCGTCGGGTCCGACTCGGATCGCCTCTTCGTGCGCACGATGACCGACCTCACGCACGGCCTCGGCATGACCGTCGTTGCCGAGTACGTCGTTGACGAGCCCACGGCCGAGCTGATGTCGGAGCTCGGTGTGGATCTGCTGCAGGGCTACGCGATCAGTCGCCCCGGTCCAGTCGACCAGGTGCTGCCGTTCGGCGACGCACGCTGACCGCCGTCGACCGCCGCGCCATCCGTCACGATGTTCGCATGACCAACGGTGCCGCAGAGACGCGCCTGGATCGCCGCGAGACGATCCTCGACGCCGCCGAAGCGCTCATCCTCCGCCACGGCATCGATGGCATTCGCGCCCAGAGCCTCGCCGATGAGGCCGGTATCTCCATCGCGACGCCGTATCACTACTTCGAATCGCTCGATGCCGTCATCGCTGCGGCGCATGCGCGCAGCAGCGAGCAGGGCGCGACGCGGCGCGATGCCGTGGTCGCGGCGGCCGGCGACGACCCGGTGGCGCAGCTGCGCGCGCTGCTCGTCGACGACTTCACCGGCACGCAGGAGGAGGTCCGTGAGGCATGGCTCGTGCGCCTCGAGTACCAGCGGCGTGCGATCTTCGACGACGCACTGCGTGCCGGGATCCGCGCCGGCGAGCAGGAGGCGCTCAGCCGTCTCATGCGGATCGTCGAGGCCGGGCAGACTGCGCGCAGTATTCCGGGCACGGTTGCGGCGTCACGTCTCGCCGCACGCCTCCTCGCCCTGTCGTGTGGCCTTGGCGCCTTGCTCCTCGTCGACGTCATCACGTCGGAGCACGCGCGTGCGCTGCTCCTGGATGCGGTTGACGATCGCGCGTCCTGGCAGAGCGCGGCACCCGAGCACGCAGAGCCCGCTGCGTGGTCTGAGCCGTCAGAACCGCCACGTGAGGATCGTGCGACGGAGATCCTCGATCAGACGATCGCCCTGATCGCCGAGGCCGGTGTCGCCGGCGTGCACTTCCGGGACGTTGCCCTACGCGCAGGTACATCTCTGACGCTGCCTCGCTACTACTTCCCGACGATCCCCAGGCTGGTCGCCGCAGCGTTTGCCCGCGACCTCGAGATCGCGCAGGCGCGTATGGGACCGACGGCCGATGCCATCACAGACCCGGTCGAACGCCTGGGCTTCACCTACATGCCGAAGGACGCGCGGCAGCTGGCCGCGCGCCGCCCCACGCTGGTCCTGTGGTTCGAGTATCTGCGTCTCGGCGAACGTGATCCGGAGGCGCGGGCGGCGGGGCGTGCTCGCCTCGCAGCGTGGATCGACTTCTCAATCGCGCTCGGCCAGGATCTCGCCCTCGCCGGCATCATCCCGGCGGAGCGCGTCACGCGCATTCGGGCGGAGCGCATCGTCGCAGTCAACACGGGCGCCAGCGGGCTCTGGCTACTCGGGCTCCTCTCCGACGACGAATTCGCCGCCGTGATGAACGGCGTGATCGATGACGAGATCGGGCGCCAGGACTGATCGCCCACGGGCGCCCTTGCGATAATCGATCCATGTCTGACGATGCGATTCTCTGTCCCGCCTGCTCCAGCGACCTCAACTACCCGCTGGGCGACTTCACCGTCTGCTCGATGTGCGGGCATGAGTGGGTCCCGGGCGCTGCGGCGGCAGAGAACGACGAGCCGGTCATCCGCGATAGTGTCGGCAACATCCTCCAGGACGGCGACACCGTCACCGTCGTGAAGGATCTGAAGGTGAAGGGCAGTGCCACCTCGATCAAGATCGGCACGAAGGTGCGCGACATCCGCCTCGTCAACGGCGTCGGCGACCACGACATCGACTGCAAGGTCGACGGGTTCGGTCCAATGCAGTTGAAGTCGAGCGTCGTCAAGAAGGTCTGAGTCGGGACCACGCGCCCCATGGCGCGCAGCCCCGGCCAGACCTATCCGACGGCGATGTAAACCGTCAGCGTCTTGCCGACGGTGGTGCCGTCCGGCGCGACGTAGGAGAGCACGCCGCTGGTGACACCAGGGGCCACGCCGGTGAGCGTGATGCGCGCCTTCTGCGGCGCGCCGGCCATGTTCGATCCCTTCGGGAGCACCTTCGGCTCACTGCCGCTGGCCACAGCGGCATCGGGAGCTGTCGTCCACTTCCACGAGTAGCCCGTGGACGGGTTCGTGGTGACGAGGAACGAGGTCTTCTTGCCGACCTTGATGGCGACCGCCTTCGTCGAAGTGGTCGCCGCCGAGCCGATCGGCGCGAACGCCGCTACCGCGACGAGGGCGAGTACGCCGAGCAGGGCAACGCGATGGAGCTTCTTCATGGGGGTCCTCTGGGTGGGAGTGTGCCTTCCTCAGGCTAGTCCCCGCTCGTTCTCTCGTGGGGCTGCAGTGGCAAGACTCACGACCACCGCTAAGGGGCCGTTTAGTCGGGCAGCGGCCGGATCGTGTCGCCAACGCGAATCACGCCTGCATCAACGACGTCAGCGCGAATCCCGCCGAGGTGCACCATCGCACGCAGGACGCCGGGACGGGTGACGCGCTCGAGGTGGGCGCACGGCTCCGCGAGGCGGGTGGCACGGAACGTCGCACCGCCGATCGCAAAGCATTGTCCGATCAGGGGCTCAAGCTCGATGCCCTGCGTGATCACATTGCGACGACACGTCGTCTCGTCGATCTCGGCGCCATTGACGCGCGCCTGCGCGATCGACTCCGCAGCCACGAGCGTGATGGCCTGGCCGTTGCGGCCGGGCTTCGAGAACGTGCCGCTGCCGGTGGCGTAGCGATCGCCTTCGAGTCCGAGCTCCGGGAGAACACGGCACGACACGTGAGCCACACAGGCGGCACCAGCCGTAGGAGCCGTGAAGACGGCGGTGACAACGCCCTCACTCACGGTGCTTCCGTACGCGCCGGTACCGTGCGGGCGGTGGAGATCGAGGGGCACGATCACGAGTGCCTCCACAATCGTCGCGTGTGCGAGGATCACCACGCCCTCGTCGTCGAGCGGCCCCGACGGCACACCGAACATCGCCACGGGCACCCGCTCACCCGCGGCCGTCTCCGCGATCGCGATCCAGTGCCCGGGCCACGAGAAGTCGGCAGCATGAGCAACGCTGAGGATCCCGAGATTGCTCTCGGCGAGGCACTCACCGGCCTGGGCGAGGGCACGCGTCGGATCAAGCGCGCCGACGGAGCAGCCGACGATCGACTCGATGATGACGGCGAGACGCTCGGCGAAGGTCATGCGAAAACACTACGACAGCTCAATGCGGAACGCAGATGGTGCAGCGGCGGACGAGGCGCGCGAAACCTCCGGCGTCGAACTGCGCACACGAGCTGGCAGCCGATGAACGCCATAGTGATCTCGGACCGTCGGCAGGCGCCGCCAGACAGCAGCTACCCGTGCCGGAGATCGAGTGCGTCAGCGATCTGCGCGAGCGCTTCGAGGTGGCCCTCAACGTTGTCGAGGCCATTTCCCATGGTGTCGAACGAGAGGTGACTCGCACCGACGGCGCGCCACTCGCCCGCGAGGTGCTGGATCTCGTCGCGGGTGATCCCGGGCCGCCACTCACTGCGACCCTCCATCTGGATCGCGGCCGGATCACGACCGGCCTCCTCCGCGGAGCGCGCGATGGTCTCGAGCGCCGCGT
>CAINDT010000286.1 GCA_903847495.1 uncultured Actinomycetes bacterium | reverse complement strand
GTGCCGTGCATGTCCCACAGCCAGTTCTCGACCGTCAGCTCCGTTTGCCCGCTCATTCGACGCAGTATGAACAAGGCGTCGCTGGCGCGGTACGATCACGCCATGCCGCAGTTTCGCACTCCGCTTAACGCTCGCGCCCTCGCCGTCCTCGCCGTGGTGGCCGCGGTGCTCGGCGTCAGCCTGCACACGTCGTCCGCGGGGGCCACGACGTTGCGTCCGTGCGCGGCCTGCAAGGGCTACGCCACAGGACAACCGCTGCGCGACCTGCCGGCGCTCATGTCTGCGAACGACGTCCTCTCGACCACGCTGACGGCGCGGCTCAGCACCGTCGCGATCGGCGGCCGCCGCGTCAAGGCTGAGGTCTACAACGGTGCCGAGGTCGGGCCGACGCTCGTGGTCGATCCGGGCGACCGCCTCAACGTCCTGCTGCGGAACCGCATGGACGCGGACTACCTGCCGTACGGCGCGTCGTCGCACAATCCGCCGCCGCTCTTCCCAGGCCAGCCGTACGTCGGGTGGCCGCAGCGCCTCGGCAACATCACGAACCTTCACGTCCACGGCCTCCACGTATCGCCGAACCCGCCGTCCGACGATGCGCTGCTGCAGGTTCGTCCGGGGCATGACTTCCAGTACCGCTACGACCTCCCTGAGGACATCTCGCCCGGCGTCTACTGGTACCACCCGCACGGCCACCACTACACGGACATGCAACTCTCGCAGGGGCAGGCCGGAGCGATCATCGTCCGCGGTGGGCTGGACAACGTCCCCGGGATCGCCGGACTGCGCGACCGGCTGATGGTCATCCAGAACCCCACGATCGCACGCGGCCAGGTGACGAGCGGGCAGTACCTCACGCCGGTGCATCGCCTCATCACCATCAACGCGCAGGTGCAGCCGGTGATTGACATCAAGCCCGGCGAGACGCAGCGCTGGCGGCTGGTCAATGCCTCCTCCGAGCGCTTCCTCTCGCTGGTCGCGCCCAAGGGCGGGGTGCAGTTCTGGGAGATCGCCCGTGATGGCAGCCGCTTCGAGACGCCGGTCCGCAATGGCGTCCTGTTCCTCTCGCCCGGCCAGCGCGTCGAGCTTCTGGTCCGCGCGGGCCCGACGCCCGGCTCGTTCCCGATCGTGCAGCGCAGATTCGACCAGCGGCCCACGCCGTACGGCCAGCAGCCGCGTGTGCAGATCGCGACAATGCGGGTGGCCGGCGAGGCGCAGACGCCGGCGCCGATCCCGATGAATCTTGGTGGCCCGACGCGCGACATGAGCGGTCCCGGCGTGCGGATCGCCGCTCGGCACGTGATTCGCTTCTCGCAGTCGCCGCCGCACTTCTTCATCGACGGCGCGATGTTCTGGGACACGGTGCACGCCATGCCCGGCATGAGCGGCATGTCGATGGGTTCGATGGGCCCGACGTTCGTGGCGCGGGTCAACACGGTGCAGGAGTGGACGCTCGCGAATGACTCGCCAGAGTGGCACAACTTCCACATCCATGTGAATGACTTCCAGGTGGTGCGCCGAAATGGCGTGGCGGTCGGCGGCCAGCCCCAGTGGTACGACACAGTCGCGATTCCGCCCGGCCGGACGGTCGTCATCCGTATCCCGTTCGACGACTTCACCGGCACGTTCGTCTTCCACTGCCATGTCCTCGTGCACGAGGACCACGGCATGATGGCGATCGTCAAGGTCGTCGATCGTGGCCGGCCGCCCTTGACGGTGCCGGAGACGGCGTCCTAGAGCGCGTCGAGCTAGGTCGCGCTGCGACCGCCGGCTTCGGGGCACCGCGGATCATCGCGTAGAGTTCCCGCACATTGCGGAGAGCACGTAACCCGGGGGAGTCGTCGATGCATCAGGGTCTCAACGCACGGAGGGCGCTGATGGCGCTGGCCGTGCTCGTGTCGGTCATCCTCGTCCCGGCGGGCGCAGAGGCGTCGGCTGCCCCGAAGGGCCCGCCCTCGCCGCTGACCGATCCGGCGGCGATCCAGAAGCTGGCGGCAGACGCGTACACGTGGGCCCTGGCCCCTGAGTTCGTCTACCGGTTCCTCAAGTACAACGCGCTGAAGACGGCGCCTGTCAACGTCCTCGGTGGCAAGGGCACATCCGCCGCGGCGTGGAACAACCTCGCGACGAACGCGGGTGATGCGTCCGTGCTGTATCTCAACGCGATGATCGACCTGAGCGGACGCCCCGTCGCGGGCACGCCCAACGGGGGCACCAAGGAGATGGTGCTGACCGTGCCGCCATCGGCGAAGAACTACTACGTCGTCAACCTGCTGGACAACTTCATCAACTCGACGGGCAGCATCGGCACGCGCACGACGCCGTCCACGCGGCCCACGTCGTACCTGATCGTCGGCCCGACGTCGCAGTACGCCCACCTGCGCGTCGCCCGGATCGGCGGCTTCACGTATCGCGTGCTGCCGACCGACACCAACTACAACTGGATGCTGATCCGCATTCGCGCCGACTCGCTGGTCCCGTCGGATAACCCGGCGTCGGTCGCGTCGATCAGTGCGAGCACGCTGCAGAAGTTCGCGTTCAACACGCTCGCGCAGTTCCAGGCGAACGGCAACAAGCCGATCTACCCCACGACCACGTCGTATCCGCCCAGCAAGGCGCAGCTGCAGCGTGCGCAGAAGTGGAAGAACGCGCCCACGCAGGCACTGGCGTTCTTCAAGCAGGCAGGCCGCTCGCTCGCGTTGAACCCGCTGCCGTCGCGCACGACGGGCCTCGGCAACACGCCGCTCGCGGCGCTGCCGGCGTGGGTGGTGCCGCAGGCGAATGCCCGGAAGCTGTTCCAGAACCCGTCGTTCGGGCAGGCTCGCGCGCTGCGGCTGTTCCGCCCGCTCGGGCTGCGGGCGAAGGGCTACCTTGTGCCGCGCAACTGGGGCTCGGCGCAGCTCGACGCGCTGCAGGCCGGGTACGAGGACGGGCAGGCCACGGTGGCGGCGATGCAATCCGCGCTCGGCGCCTCGCAGGCCACCAACTACTGGTCGTATCTGAACAACGACATCGGCACGTATCCCAACAACGTCGTGGGGTACCTCTACCGCGCCACCGTCGTCGTCGCCGGCGGCTCCGCCAACGTGCCGCTCGACGCCGTGTACGCCCAGGCCAACAACCTCGATGGCACGAGCGCGACGCAGCTGACCGGCGACAGCACGTACAAGATGACCTTCACGCCCCCGCCGGCCACGACCACGACGCTGCCGCTGAACGGCACGTTCCCGCCGACGGTCAACAACACATCGGGTGATGCCCGGGGCTTCTGGTCGATCCATGTCTACCAGACGGATCCGAGCCAGTCGGCCGCGCCGTTCATCACGCAGGCGAGCGCCTACAACCTCGCCTACTCGCAGGCGAACCTCGAGGTGACCTCGGTCGATGCCGGGAGCGACACCATCACGGTCGGCATGCCCACGTGGGGCGGGGCACCCGAGGCGAGCGAGCCGGTGTTCTTCGGCACGGGTGCGCAGAGCTACGGGCTGCTGCCGAACACCACGTACTTCGTCGCGTCCACGCCGACGGTGAAGGGCACGGGCAGCAATGCCACCTACACGTTCAGCGTCAGCCGCACGTGGCTGCAGGACGTCTCGCCCGTCGTGGCGAGCGGTGGCGGTGTCCCCGAGCAGGGCCCGTCGGGCGCGCCCGGGACGATCGCCGACCTCACAGCCGGCAGCGGCGTCCTCGACTGGGGCCCGGTGCAGCCGGTGTCGCAGCTGGGCTCCCAGCAGATCACGTCGGGCAAGCTGGCCATGAACGCCGATGGGTCGTACACGATCTGGTTCGGCCCGACGCTGCCCGCAGGCGCGCCGGCGACGAACTGGATTCCCACGCCCTCGCTGGCGTCGCTGCAGCAGATCTACGGCCCTAACGTCCAGGTGACGGCCCCGCAGATCCGCCCGATGCTTCGCATCTACTACCCGACCCCGGGCAGCAACACGGCGGCCAGCATCCTGCCGCCGCCGAACGGCTCGATGGGCGCCACGTGGGTCGTGCCGCAGATCCAGAAGGTGCAGTAGCGGCATCGCGCGATGAGGTGCGCCTGCTCCGAGCGGTCGGCGAAGACCGCTCGGAGCAGGTGCCAAGCCGCATCGGTCGTCAGTCGGACCTAGAGCGCGTCGGCGAAGCGGCGGATGCGCCGCGCGGCCTCGACGAGGAGGTCGTCGTCCATACCGAGTGAGATGCGCACATGTCCTGCGCCGGAGGGGCCGAACGTGTGCGTCGGCAGCACCGCCACCTTCTCCTCGTCGAGCAGGCGCATCGCGAACGTCTCCGCGTCGAGGCCGGTCGGGCGGATGTCGATCATCACGAACATGCCGGCCTCGGGGCGGCGCGGTGAAATCGTGGTGGCACCCTCGAGCTCGTCCATGATCAGGTCGAGGCGGCGCAGATACTTGGCGCGCTCGGCGCGGGGGAAGGCGCCGCCATCAGAGAGCGCGACGGCGCCGGCGTCCTGGATGAACTGCACGCAGCCGAACAGCATCGCCTCGAGCAGTACGGCGGCACGGGCGCCGACGGCCGCGGGGCCGACGGCCCAGCCGTGGCGAAAGCCCGT
>CAINDT010000285.1 GCA_903847495.1 uncultured Actinomycetes bacterium | reverse complement strand
TGGTGTTCAACGGGGAGGAGCGCATCCTCGCGGGCGACGGCACCACCGCGTTCGTCGCGCGACCGTTCAAGGCCGGGGATCGCAGCGGCGTCGTCGAGCTGCAGGTCAAGGGCAAGACCGTCTGGAAGGTCGACGTCGGCGCGCTCGGCATTCAGGGGCTGCGGTTCCCGACGACGATGCTCACGCGGTACGGGACGTTCAAGTTCTGCTGGAGCCCCGGCGGCGGCTATCGCGGTGGCGATGCGGACTGCCCGAACTCGTCGATCCCGCTCGATGTCGGCGTCTCGATCCCGGTGCCGGCGAACGCCAATCAGTATCCGGTCGCCCTCGTCCGCAACGGCAGCCTGTTCATCTTCGCGTCGCCCAACGTTGCCGAGGGGAACATCCTGTGGGGCGTGAAGTCCGATGGCTCGTGCTTCGTCGGGAAGCTCGTCACCAACGCCTCGATCCCCGCGAACTTCTGCAAGCAGCTCACGCGCACGCCGTACCGGGCTCGGCCCTAGCGGTGCGACGTGATGAGAACGTGACATGAACCAGCAGCGACTTCTGATCGTCCTCGTACTGGTTCTGGTCGGAATGGTGCCCGGTCTCGCCGCCGCTTCGGGAGCGCCCGTGATCGGCGGGGGCACGCTCGCCGGCGCCGTCGACGTCTCGGCGACGAACCCGCTGCTTGCCCGTGCGCTGGCCAGCGGTGGGTATGCGGCGGGCATTGCGCCGGAATACGTCCAGCAGGCGCGCAACATCCCCACGCTCGGAGGCCTCGAGGTGCTGCTCTTCCCCCAGGGGGACGTGCGGGCGGGTGGCGTCGACTCGGTCGTCGTCGACATCGCGCAGGCGCGCGATCAGATCACCAGCGCGCGCCAGGTCGAGGTGCGCGTCAAGGCCAAGCCGTATCTGCGGGTCGATCGCGCGACCGCGCCGGGCTGGTCGTGCCGGATCGACGATGGGGAGGCCGTCTGCCGACGCTCGCGGATCGCCGATGCTGAGGGCGGCCCGAACATCCTGTTGCGCCTGCAGGGCGCGCGCTCGATGCCGGTCGGCACGCAGCCGATCACCGCGCGCCTCACGTGGCTCGAGCCCGACCGCCGTGGTCGGCTCGTCGCGACGAGAGACGTCTCGCGCGTGCGCATCGGCACGGCGCCGGCGCTCGGCGTCCGCGTCGCGCGCAAGGGGGCGCTGCGCCAGCCCTCGACCGGCGTCGCGGGACAGAGCCAGGTGGTGCTCGACGGGCGCGTGACGGGCATCGCCGGCGCCCAGGTGGAGACGACGTGGCGCCAGCTCTGCACGACGGCTGCCGAGGTGCGTGCCGACGCGGGCTGCGCCGGGAAGGTGGCGCCGCGCGCCACGTTCCTGCGGCCCGTTCGCGACAGCGAGGCCACCGCGCACCAGTCCATGACGGTCGCCCTGCCCGCCATCACCTCGGCGACCACGTTGCGCTTTGCCTTCACCGCGCGCGATGAGGACGACGTCGTGACGGCCACGACGACAGTGATCGCAACGCCGCAGCGTGTGCTGCTGGCCGATCCGCGCCTCGAGCGGCTCGATCGCGCGGTCGCGGAGATGACGGCGGTGCAGCGCGGCGATCTCGTCGGCGATCGACTGCCGGTGCTTGCCAGCCGAGTCATCTCGAGCGCAGGCACGGGTGCGATCCGCTCCGACCGCGACGTCACCCTGCGCGTGCGTGTGCCGGGACGTCGAATCACGGGGGTGCGCTGGTCGGTCGTGGCGGGTCCTCAGGCGCTCCTGCGTGGGGCACGCGTCACGGGCGGTGCGCTCACCCTGCGGGCGTCGCGCGCGCTCGCCGGCGAGACGGCCGTCGTCCTCGGCCGCGCGACCCTCGCCGACGGCGACACCGTCGACGCAACCACGCTCATCCGCATCGCCGGGACGGCGAGCGGCCCCCGCACGCGCACCCGGGACGCGCGCCTCCTCGGCGACGCCGCCGTCATGCGCGCTCGCGGTGCCGAGACGGCGCGCGCTGCCGACGCGCTCCTCGCCGACAAACTCGGCGGTCGCATGCTCGCACGCAACGTCCGCGCGGCCACGGCGCGGGAACGCCTGTGCGACTACTGGGCACTCGTGGGCGCCGGTCGCCAGCAGCCTCTGCCCACAGACCCCGCCGCGCCCGGCACGCCCGACGCCGTCCTCGGCGACGGCGCCAGCATCTGGCTCGGACCCGAGGCGACCGCCACGGCCGCTCCATGCGGCGAGGCCTCCACGATCACCTTCGCCAGAGGCGAGATTATCTTCGGCGAGACGCGCTTCACGAACGTGCGCGGCGAGATCACCCGCACGGGCCTGCGCATCACGGGTGGCACGTATCGGCCACCCGATGAGTGGCTCGACCTGCTGCCCGGCCTCAAGGAGACGATCCTCCAAGGCACGACGTTCACGGTGCCGCAGGGCTTGGGCATGACCGCGCCGTTCACGAAGTCCGGCTCATGGAGCGCGCTCGGCGGCGAGTTCCGTCTGACGACCGGTCTCGAGATGCTCGAGTTGCCGAAGGGCTGGCGTTTCCAGCCTGCGCGGCTGCGTCTCGACACGACCGGGCTGATCCTCGCCGAACTGAGCGCCCAGGCACCCGGCGGCGCGGCGGAGGGAGAGGGCAGCCTCAGCATCGCGTACGGGCCGCTCGGCCAGTTGGAGCTCGCCGCCAGCGTCGCCAACCTTGGCGTGCTCCGACAGAGCGACGGGTCGCAGGTCTCCCTGAGCGGCCAGGGCACGCTCAGCATCACGTGGAAGGACAACCCGGACTCGGAAACGGAGGACTCCGGCCTGTCGCTGGTCATCGATCCGGAGATCAGCATCGAGGCCAAGGGCCCGATCCGGCTGATGGAGAACTTCGAGATCCAGGAGCTCGCGCTCAAGTGGAATCCGGCGAAGATCGAGGCCGCGGGCAAGGTGCGCATCGGGTCGCAGGAGCGCGACAGCTACCTCGACCTCAGCCTCAGGGGCGCGTACGCGGGCGCCGACGACTGGAGCTTCGGCCTCGACGCCGACGGGGCGTGGAAGCCCGGGGCCGGCATGACGGTGAGCCGGCTCAAGGGCGAGGTGGAGCGCTCCGGGACCATGACGACGGTCAGCGTCGCCGGCGTGGCTGCAGGCTGGACGCCGACGCCGGCCCTGACGGTCGAGAGCCTGTCCGCCGACGTCACGAACCGCTGCCCCGCCGACACCAGTCCGGCGGACTGCGATCCCGGGGAAGTGCGCCTCGAGCTCGACGTGAAGGGCCAGCTGCGCCTTCCCATCGAGGGATCGACGCCGACCCCGTGGTCGTCGACGGCGCGCTTCAACCTCAAGACCCTCAAGTTCACGATCGCCGGTTCGATCGAGGACGGGCAGATCGGCCCGAAGGAGCTGAACCTCCGCTCGATCCAGATCAACATCTCGAACGAGCAGGACGCCGGCTTCTGCGAGCCCGTGTCGAAGCCGGAGAGGCCGTCCGACGGCGTGCGCTTCGGCCTCGTCGCGACCGGCACCGTGCTCGGCCAGAACGTCTCCTTCACCGGCCAGTTCGGCGGCGACGTCGGTCTGTGCCTGCTTGGCGAGATGAGGAAGATGGATCCGGACGCGTCGTTCGCGGCGAACTTCTCGGCCGTCACGGTCGGCTACGCCAGCCAGGACGTGACGATCGCCCGCGCCAACAGCCCGCCCATGCAGCTGAAGGCACGGCAGGTGCGGCTGTCGGCCCAGTTCAAGCTGCCCGACGTCGCGAAGCAGATCGGCGTCGAGGGCACTGGCCAGTTCGAAGGCGCGCTCGCGGGACGGGGCTTCAGCGCCACCGTCTCCTTCGCCCTTGCGAACCGCCCTGTGCTGTTCGGCGATGCGGCCGGGTCGAACCTGCGCATGGACGGCGTGCGCTTCACGTTCGACTGGAACGGCCCTGAGGGCACCCGCTTCCTCGCCGCTGCCGAGCTCTCGTACCTGACGGTCGCCAGCCCCGCAGCCTCCACCGTCGCCTCTGAGACCCCGCTCGCCGCCAGCATCGCGCTCAGCTCCGCTGGCGCCGTGATCAGCGCCGGCGTCGATACGGCTCGCGCACCCGGTGGCGAGGTCAACGGCGCCTTCGGCGTGCCGGACCTCCGCATCCGCGCCCTCGAGGCGAGCGTCGGCATCGGCGCGAGCCCGTACTTCTCGCTCAACGCGGACGTGACGTTGCCGGAGCGGTGGAGCACGCCGATCGGCATCACCGCCGGCTCGCAGGTGCGCCTCGGTGCCAGCGTCTCGCAGACGAACCCGTGCTTCGACTTCGCGATCCGCCGCCCGGCGAACGAGACGACGCCCACGACCGGGCAGAGGATGGCGGTCGATCTCGGCGGCAAGGGACTGCTCGCCGCGCACGCGATGGAGCTCACGCTCGCCCCGACGGGCTGCACCGTCGGCTCCCGCCAGATCAGCCCCGGCTTCGCCGTCGACTTCGACGGGCAGATCGGCGGTTCGATCCCCGTGCCGGTGAAGGTGCAGGCGGCCCTGACGCTGCCGACGCCGCAGCAGCCGACGAACTTCAAGCTCAAGACCAACGTCGAGGTCGGCGCGTTCTCGATCGGCGGCGCCGTCGCCTTCGAGCAGACGGTTCTCCAGCTCGATATCGACGTGCCGGCCAACACGTACTACCTGAAGCTGCAGGGCGGCATCAACATCCTCGGCAGCGTGTCCAGCGTCGACGCCGAGTTCCGCTCGAGCGGCCTCGGCAACATCTACCTGCGCGCCGACGTCGCGGCGAAGATTGGCCTGTCCGCGATGAACTTCGACGGGCGGCTGCTGCTCGAGCTCGACGTCAAGGCGTACAAGGTGCAGACCGCGCGCCTCAACGGCCGGCTCAACTTCAAGGTGCTCGGCACCACGCTGCTCGGCGCCGACGCGGCGTTCGAGTACACCGAGGGCCGCGTCACGCTGTTCCGGATCGGCGTCGAAGCCGGCATCAACCTCGGCTTCGCCTCGGCCAGCGGCCGCGTTGACGTCGACTACCGCCTCCTCAAGGAGCCGGAGACGGCCAAGGACTACACACACCGCTCGTTCAAGGTCGGCTTCGGCGGCAGCTTCCGGATCTTCTTCATCCGCAAGAGCTTCTCGTTGAGCATCGTCGACTCGAAGGTGCCGATCAGCAGATCTTCCGACCCCGCCTCGCAGAACGTGGACTGGACGGACAGCGATGAGCAGTCGCAGCCCGTCAAGCCCGCCGACCCAGAGATCCGCTGGCCGATGGTGATCGGCCGGGACGGCTCACCGATCGCGTTCGGCAGGGTCACGGCAATCACGTACCGCACCGCGTACGCGGTCGACTCCGCGGCGGGCGCTCCGGCGCGCGGCAGCGCATCGGGCGGGCTCGACGTGCGCGTCTGCCAGTCGTATCCCACCGCGGGCCAGAGGTGCGCGGCGGAGCGCGTGCTGCACGGCGTCGTCTATTTCCAGAAGCAGGAGATCGAGCTCATCGACGGCTCGATCGACTTCACCGATCCCACGATCGCAGCGGCCTGCAAGGGCGCCGCCTCCACCCTGGCCTGCTCCGGACGGCCGTACGTCCTCCGCGGCGCCGACTGGACCCACGCGGTCCGCCTGATCGAGCGCGCCCGCGCGGAGTACCGCGCCGCCAACGCCGGTCAGGAGCTCCCCCCGGTGAAGGCCTGGAGCGCGGATCGCGTACCCGAGGCGCTCGGCGCGTTCGGCGGACCGCACAACCGCAAGGACAGCCGCGCGCGCTGGGCGTTCTCGGGCGGCGTGCAGGGCGACATCCCGCGCACCAACGGCCCCGGCGAGCGCTACTTCGGCCAGGAGTACGGCCGTGCGACGGACACCTACGACCTCGTCCGCCAGGCGCCGGAGCGCGCTGTACCGCTCGCCGGCGACTGGGACGGCGACGGCATCGATAACCTCGCCGTCTGGTACAGCCCGCTACGGAGCGGCATCGAAGGACGTTGGGACTTCCGCCGGTCCGACGGCACGACGTTCACCGTGCGACGCGGGCCATGTGAGACGGAGTTCTGCGGCGCGATCGAACCGCTCGGCACCACGCAGGCGGCGTCGATCCCCGCGGACGTGCAGAACGGCTCGAAGGGCGCGTACTGGCCGATCGCAGGCGACTGGAACGGCAGCACGGTCGACGGGATGACGGTGGACGACATCGGCCGTGTCGCCCTCCTCGCCGATGGCCGGCTGAAGTGGGAGCTCTGGCCGCAGGGCGAGCCGAGGCGGATCTTCCGGCTCCGGCCGGGCTTCGGACTTCAGTCCGACGGGGTCGTGGACCGTCCCGTGGTCGGCGACTGGAATGCGGATGGCGTGACCGATATCGGCGTCTACCGCGGCCCCGCCGCGCGTGGCGGCCGCGGCACGTGGTTCCTGTGGCTGTCAACGACGATCGCGAAGACGGTATCCGGCTGGGACGTGCAGGCGCCGGACTTCACGATCGCCTTCGGCAGCTACGGGGACTTGCCGGTCGTCGGCGACTGGGATAACAGCGGCGGCGACGGGATCGGCGTCGTGGCGCCGCAGGCGAGCAACAACTTCTACAACCCGCGGCAGTGGACGCTCCGCTTCGACGCGGACGCCTCCTGCGGCGAAAACTGCGCCTCGGACCTCTCGCCGTTCTTCGGGTTCAACCAGCAGTACCCGATCGTCGGTCGGTGGGGGCCGTAGGAGGAGTGGAGAGGATGCGCACCATGAACACAACCATGCGGCTCCTGACCGTCGTGCTCGTGCTTGCAGCGGCGGGCTCGGCCATGTATGCCGCCCCGCGCGAGGCGCAGGGGCGGACCTGCCCGGCGACGATCGCGCCCGTCGGGGGAGGTGCGGGCGATGCCACGAGCAACGGTTTCGACGACGGCGTTCGGGGCGGTGACGCCGCGTACGCGGCGGGCGAGCTGATCCTGCTGCTGCGGCCGGGGCGGACGGCTGCGGACCTCCGTTGCGTGGCGGCCGAGCTGAATGCGGTTGTCGTGGCGGGGGGCATTGGACGGCGCGGCCTCGCCGGCGTCTCCAATGTCGCGCTGCTCCAGCTCGCCCCGGGCGTGTCCGTCGAGCGCACGGCCGCACTGCTCGAGCGCCCCCGCTACCGCGATCTCATCCTCGGGGCCGAGCCGAACATCTATCAGGAGCTCGCCCGTGCCGATTCGACTTCCGATCCCAACGTCAACGATCCGCTGATGCCGCTGCAGTGGGGTGTGTCGAACGCGGGCCAGGTCCCGACGAAGTCGAAGGATTACCCTGGCGCGATCGGCGCCGGGTGGCCGCTGCTCGCGAACCCGTTCGACTCCACCAAGGCGAAGTACCGCTACAGCATGCGCGTGCGGCAGGGCTGGGCGCTGGCGGTGCGCAGCGCGTGGATGCTCTCGAAAGTCAAGGTGGCGGTGCTCGACAACTCGCTGACGGAGCATCCGGATCTCGAGGTGAAGGTCGCGGAGTCGGGCAGCGCGATCGTCCGCGATTCGGAGCGCGGGGTGAAGGTCGAGCTCGTCGCGCCGGCCGGCACCATCCGCTTCCGCACTATCAACAACATGCTCCGCGACGTCGATGACCCCACCCGCGACGTCCGGTCGTGCGAGTTCAGCTGGGACATCCCGGGGAACCAGCCGCCGGATCCTGACCGGCTCGCGCAGATCCTCGCCCAGCGCGACGCGATGGTCTGCGGCGTTCCGACCACGACGTCGATCCTGACGATCGAGGGCGCGTACAGCGGGACCTTCACGCTCACCCACGGCGGCCGCTCCACCGCTCCGATCGAGTTCAGCTTCAACGGCTACGGCAACAAGCAGACGGGCATCGATCCCGGCGGC
>CAINDT010000284.1 GCA_903847495.1 uncultured Actinomycetes bacterium | reverse complement strand
TCCGCACCGTCGCCGTCGTTATCGCGCTGACGCTCGTCAGCGTCGTCTCCGCCCATGCCGCCCCGCCCGCGGGTGTTGGCGACGCCTCGCCGCCTGCGATCACCGGCGGTGAGGCCTTCGCGCTTCAGGCCGGCCGCGCCAGCGATCCCGTGGTGACCACCGGCCAGGAGACCGCGCCCGTCGTTCAGGCGCCGCGTCTGCGCGTCCCGCAGCTCAGCCTCCAGGTATCGGGAGCCGACGCCGCCCGCCTGGGCGGCACCGGCGCCGTCTCCGCGATGCTGATACGCCGCTCGGCCGACGGGGTCGCCGTCTCGCAGGCGCGCGTGCGCCTCGTCGCGCCTCCCGGCCTCCGGATGATTGAGGGCACCGGCGCGGGCTGGTCCTGTGCCGCCGCCGGTCGCGCCCTGCTCTGCAGCCACCCGGGCCGCATCCCGGCGGGCACGAACCCCGCGGTGATCACGGCGACGTTCAGCGTGGCACCCACCGCTGTGCGCCTGGCGCGGGCGGCGACGGCCGAATTCGAGGCCGACGCGACGTGGAGCGGCGATCCGGCGCGCGCGACGATCGGCGGTCCGTGGCTCGAGACCGACACGGGCACCGTCGACGTGCGCGATGCGCTGCGCGGCACGCTCGTCTCCGCGTCGGGCAGCCGGGTCGCGGTCACCACCGGCCTCGGCGATGACGCGCGCCGCATCGATCTCGCGGCGACCGTCACCGGCGGCGACACGGGCCAGGTCCGCGCCGAGTGGTTCCAGGTGGCCGGCCCGGCAGTGCGGTTCGCGGGGCCCGCGACGGTCGACGATGCGGCCGACCAGCTGACCCAGGGTGCGATCGTCCCGGACACGGCGAGCGGCACGCAGACGTACGTCTTCGGCCTGCGGCTCTCCGGCGACGGCGACGTCGTCGAGCGCCGCGTCGCCGTGCAGGTCGTGGCGGACCGCGTGCTGCCGCGGCAGGCATTCGACCAGACGCAGATCGAGCGGCTCGTCGACATCGCGCAGCGCAACCCCGGCGATCGCACGCTCGTCAGCCGCTTCCAGGATGACTTCGATATCTCCGGCCCGACCCAGGCGGTGCGACCCGGCACGACGGTGCGGCTGCGCCTGGTCAACGTCCGCGTGCCGCTCGTCCAGACCGGCTGGATCGTCAACGACCGGCTCGTGACCGCGCCCAAGACGAATCCGCAGCGGCTCACGGTGAAGGCGCCGTCCCTCGGCGCGTCCACGTCGGTCGAGGTGATCGCCGTCGACCGCAAGGGCAAGGTCTACAGCGAGGGGATCGTGATCACCGGCGGACAGCCGGTCGGCCGCTCTGGGCGCTCGTCCCCGTCCGTCCGCCAGGCGAAGGCGGCGACCGAGGCGCAGCAGCAGGCGATGTGCGACACGGTCTACTACCTGGTCAACGCCATCGACGAGATGAAGCAGGACGCGAAGACCTTCGCGAAGGCCGAGATCCAGGACACGCTCCCCGGCGGCCTGACGCTGTGGATGCCCGCCGCCAAGATCACGATCACCTCGGCCAACGGCAACAACATGCTCTGGGACCCCGCCGGCGACTGCAAGACGGCGACGATCGCCTTCGAGGACGCACGTCTCGAGCTCGACCCGCTGAAGGGCTCGGCCGAGCTCGCCGCGCGGCAGAAGGCGGCGACCTTCAGCGCCGTCAAGGGCGGCTACACGGCGCTCGACGGGCTCCGGCTCACCGAGGCGACATGGGCCCCGGACGTGCCGTACACCAAGTACGTGCCGACGGCGGGGAAGTGGGAGGGCAGCGTCACCGCCGCCTTCACCGGGCCGGCGCTGGAGCGCACCGAGGTCGGCAACGTCGCGAAGAACCCCGGGGAGCTCGCCGCGCTGACCGGCCAGTTCCACTCCAAGGCGGGCTACCTCGAGGGCGGTCGCAAGTACGCCGCGCTGATCGTCAGCCAGATCAAGCTGCCCGGCGGCTACACGATCCTCGACGACTCCGCGCGCATCTCGTTCCTCAACGAGGCCACCGACCAGCTGCCCGACGGCACCGTCCGCATCTCCGAGCAGTTCACGAACGCGCCGGAGAACACCGACGTGAAGGAGTACACGGGCGGGCGCATCGCGATCAACATCGATCGCGTGGGCGATCGGTACGCGACGTTCGGCGTGACCGTGTCGAACATGGTGCTCGGCGAGACCGCGGGCGGCGACACGATCGAGATCACGGGCACCGGCACGAAGGCCTTCTCCGACCCGAATGCGCTGGTGGGCGAGGACGAGCCGGGCTCGTCGATCAAGCTCCGCGTCGGCTGCTACCGGGTCGAGGGCGTCGGCTACTACGCGATCCGCGAGATCGTCGCGACGTGCGAGGTCTTCAAGGGACTCGCGTTCAAGGAGTTCAACCTCGACTGGTCGGCGAAGAAGCTCGCGCTCAGCGGCCAGGTCGAGATCACGGCCGGCTCCTCGACGCCGGTGCGGCTCGGCGTCGCCGGCGAGTACGTCAGCGCTCAGGATTGGAACGTCTCGGTGTCGGGTGGCGCATCGGCGCCGTGGAGCCTCGATGGCGGGCTGCGCGTGCGCGACATCACCGGCTCGATCGGACGCAAGCCGAAGGCGCCCGACAGCGAGGAGGCGGTGATGACGGCGGGCCTGCGCGGCGTGCTCGACGGTATCTCCTTCGCCGAGGGAGTCGACGGATCGCTCGGCGCCGAGATTACGAACGACTGCCCGAAGGAGACGAAGCAGCCGGGCGCGACGAAGGGCGATGCCACGACGCCGCCGACGGAGACGCCGGGCAGCTGCAACGTCGGCGACATCAAGCTGCGCATCACCGGCCAGGTGACGGCGCAGCTCACCAAGACCGGTAACCGCGACACGATCTACGTCGACGGCGCCTACGACTTCGGTCGCAAGCGCTTCCGCGTGCAGGCCTCGTACACGGGCACGGCGCTGCGGGTCGACGGCCTCGGGCTCAAGGACGCGCACCTGATCGTCACCAACGAGAAGGAGCAGTGCGTCAAGAAGGGCCAGGAGCCCGACGACACGGGCAGGATCAAGGTCCAGATCGCGGCGAACCTCGACGTCCTCAACCAGCCGGTCGGCGTGTCCCTGATGACGGGACCGAGCGGCGTCTGCCTAGTCGGTCAGCGCGGCTCGGTCGACCTCAAGGGCGGTCTCAAGACGAAGGACGGCACGGTCGCGTTCAGCGACTACACCGGCGGCGCCGACATCTTCGTCGGCGGCAAGCGCACGCCGCTGACGAAGGAGCGGGCGCTCACCATGCAGGGCTCCTTCGAGTTCCCCTCCGACATCTCCACGAGCCTCAAGACCGACCCGACGAAGCTGACGTACATGGCGTCGCTCTCCACGCAGGGAGCGGCCTTCGAGCTCGCCTATGTCCCGCAGGGCGGGGCGGCCGTGCTGTACCAGAGCAAGGACGGGAACACGAGCCTGCAGTTCACCCGTGGCGTGTTCAACGTCGAGGCGAACTGGGCGAACGGCCTCAACGCGTCGGTCAGCCTCGCCGCCGAGGGCTCGATCGAGACCAAGGCCGGATCGGACGGCACGGTCGCGTCGTCAACGCCGGTCGGCGCGCGCCTCGCGCTGGCGTTCCAGACGCACGACGCGGCGGGCAACCCCAAGCCGGCGTGGAGCATCGAGATCGGCGTCGGCGCCAACATCGAGCAGGGCAAGAGCGTCGAGAACGCGTTCGGCCAGCAGGGCATGACGCTGCGCGGCCTGTACGTCGCGGCGAAGTGGACGCTCCCGTCGCCGGCGCCCGGCATCTCGGTCTACGCCGACGCCACGCTGCCGGACTACATGGGCCGCTACGTCGGGCTCGTCAACGACGCGCCCGTCAAGTTCGCGGCCAAGCTCGACCTGCAGACGCCGTGCTTCGACATCCAGGTCGGCAGCGAGGGGCGCAAGGTCGCCGCGCTCGACCTGGCCAACAAGGGCGTGATCACCGCGCGCTACCTGCGCATGTACCTCGCGCCGTGGGGGTGCGAGATCACCGCCAACGCGAAGGGCGAGAAGCTCACGATCCCGGCCGGCTGGGGCTTCCAGTTCGACGGCAACCTGTTCGGCGGCGAGCTCTCCGTGGCGTTCGGCTCGCAGCTGACACCGCAGGTGTTCCGGGTCAAGACCGATCTGAACCTCCCTGCGATCGACCTCGTCGTCGTGTCGCTCACCAGCGCGGATCAGCAGAGCGGGGCGAAGTTCAAGATCGATATCGACACCGCGGCCAAGCGCTACAACTTCGACGTCGACGCCGCGATCGAGATCGGGCGCGTCGACTACGGCATCGGCGCGAAGGTCGCCGTCAAGGGCAGCCTCAAGACCGACGACCCCGACAAGGTCACGTTCGACATCGTCGGCTCCGGCGGAATCAAGCTGACGCCGCTCGTCCGCGGCGAGATCAAGACCCTGCGGGCCAAGGGCAGCATCTCGAAGGGCACCGACAAGTCGAAGGACTTCGCCAACGGCACGATCGCCGTCGAGTTCTACGTGCTGGGGCAGACCCTGAAGATCGACGGCGACGTCGACTACCGCAACGGCCAGCTCGAGCGCATCCAGGCGCAGGTCGGCGCCGACTTCAACATCCTGATCGCACGACTCGACGGCCAGCTCAACTTCGACTACTGCCTCGGCAAGCTCGATACGTACCGGAACGACGGCAGCAGGCCCGTCTGCACGCTCTACACGGGCACCGCCGGCGCCAGCCCGCAGATCCGCGTCGGCGTGCGCGGCACGTACCGGATCCTCTGGTGGACCAAGGACTACACGTGGGTGCCGTACGACCAGCCCGGCAAGGAGGGCTCCGCCCCGCCGATCGTGCAGGAGGCCGAGCCGCTCGTGATCCCGGGCGATGTGCCCGCGGGCCTCGCCGACGACGGCGTGACGGCCGACTACCTGAAGGCGACTGGGGGCGACCTCAGCCTGGCCGGGCTCCCGGGCGCGACGAATCCGAACGCGACGTTCATCCTGAAGGCCACCAAGGGCAAGGCGCTACGGTCCCTCGACGGGTCGCGGGACGTGCCCGCCTGCGACGCCTCCCGGCTCGGCGCCGTGTGGCAGCCGACCGGGGATGCGGAGAACCCTGCACCGGCGGCGCTCGACCCGGTTGCGCAGAAGCCCGGGGAGGCGTGCGGTCTCGTGGTCGGGGCGTGGACCAGCCAGGGCTCGGATCGGACGGGCGGCCTGCTGCCGCCGCTGGACGTCGTCTGCGATGCCGGCCAGTGCGTCAGCGTCTCCTGGTCCCAGAAGCTCGTTCCCCGCGGTACGGTGGTCCTCGGGCGCGGCTGGAACCAGGCCAGCGGCTCCTACGACGGCCGGACCTTCTCGGCGAACGATGCGCGGGACAAGCTGCTCGCCGGGCTCCGCGTCCCGCCGGGCCTGTTCGCATCGCCGATGGTGTTCAACGGGGAGGAGCGCATCCTCGCGGGCGACGGCACCACCGCGTTCGTCGCGCGACCGTTCAAGGCCGGGGATCGCAGCGGCGTCGTCGAGCTGCAGGTCAAGGGCAAGACCGTCTGGAAGGTCGACGTCGGCG
>CAINDT010000283.1 GCA_903847495.1 uncultured Actinomycetes bacterium | reverse complement strand
TGGGAAGAACCCGTGGAGGGCCTCGAAGATCTGCGGGCGATTCGTGACGTGACCGATCGCCCGCTCTCAACGCACGTGACGGACCTGCCGCTCGCGAAGGCGCTCGGCGTGCCCGACGTGATCGTCACGAACCTCAACGAGAAGGGCGGGATCCGGCGCACGGTGGAGTTCGTCCGTGCCTGCCAGGCCGCGGGTATCGGCTTCCGCTTCCACTCGGGCGAGACGGGGGTGGCCAGCACCGCGTATCTCCACATGACGGCAGCGATCGACCACATCAGCGACGCCAGCCAGACGCTCTTCCGCTGGTACGCCGACGACGTGATCGTCGGCGGGCCGTACGTGCCGCGCGGTGGGGTCGTACCCGTGCCGACCGGCCCGGGGCTCGGCATTGAGATCGACCACGAGGCGCTCGACCGCTGTCACCGCCGTTACCTCGCCGAGGGGCTGTTCCCCGGCGCCGACGGCGCCGAGTACGGCCAGGAGTTCTCTCGCCGCTAGTCCGCCACGCCGGTTGCGGCGTGATGCGCGATGACCTGGCCGCCGCCGCAGATCGCGAAGCCGGCGGCGTCCTGGTCGAGGGCAAGGGCGCCCGCCTCGTGTGCGCACCAGCCGGTGGGATCCGTGTTCTCCCTCATGGAATACTCCGCCTGTGCGCGGAATTCGATGCATCTGCAGTGGCGTTGCCGTACTGGTCGTCCTGGCGCTTCCGGTTGCTGGGCAGGCCGAAGGCGGCTGGGCGACGCCGACGCTCGGGCATGCCGAGCCGATCGTGATCGGGCACCGGGGCGCGCCTGCCTACCGCCCGGAGCACACGCTCGCCTCGTATCGCCTGGCGATTGCCATGGGGGCCGATGTGATCGAGCCCGACGTCGTCTCGACGAAGGACCGCGTTCTCGTCGCTCGCCATGAGAACGACATCACCGAGACGACGGATGTGGCGCAGCATCCCGAGTTTGCCGATCGCCGGACGACGAAGGTGATCGACGGTGAGTCGCACACCGGATGGTTCGTCGAGGATTTCACGTTCGCCGAGTTGCAGACCCTGCGCGCCGTTGAGCGCCTGCCCGACCTGCGCCCCGCCAACACCGCGATGAACGGTCGGTTTCGGATTCCCACGCTGCAGCAGGTGATCGAGTTGGCGAAGGCCAACCGCGTCGGCATCGAGCCAGAGACCAAGCATCCGACCTATTTCCGGTCGATCGGATTGCCGCTGGAGGAGCCGCTTGTCGCGGCGCTCCGCCGCAACGGGCTCAACCGGCGTGACGCCCCGGTCTTCATCCAGTCGTTCGAGGTCGGGAACCTCAAGCGCCTGCGGCGCATGACGCCCGTGCATCTCCTGCAACTCATCGACGAGACGGGCGCGCCGGCCGACCTTGTCGCCGCCGGGAGCAACCGCACCTATGCGGCGATGATCACGCCAGCCGGGCTGCGAGCGATCGCGCGGTACGCCGACGGTATTGGGCCACCCAAGAGCCTGCTCATTCCGCGCGAGGCGCGAACCGACACGTTGGGCGTGCCGACGACACTCGTCCGTGATGCCCACCGCGCAGGGCTCCTGGTCCACGCCTGGACGTTCCGGCCGGAGAACGAATTCCTCCCCGCTGGCTTGCGTCGAGGTGACCCGCTGAGTCCGTTCTTCCCGATGGTGCACGGCGATCAGGCGATCGAGATCCGCGACTTCATGCTGCTCGGCGTCGATGGGTTGTTCGTGGACAACGCCGAGGCCGCCGTGGCTGTGCGCTCTTCGCTCGCGCGGCGCGCGGGGGCGGCCGCGGCAGGCCTTCGGCTGCGGTAGGTGCCGGGAGCAGAGGGTTGGTCGCACGGCGGCGAAGGCTGGGGCGGCAGGATTCGAACCTGCGGTGGCGGGACCAAAACCCGCTGCCTTACCACTTGGCGACGCCCCAGAGTCGGCACGGAGCGTAGCGGGGACGCCCGGGTGGGTCAGGCGGGCACCGCGCCGCCAACGGTCGCGCCGATCGCGGCGGCGGCCTGGGCGACGATCGGTGCGGCGCCTTCGAGGCGGTCACCGAAGCGGAAATTCGGGGCGGAGACGTTGACCGCGGCGATCACGCGTCCCGCGGCATCGTGGATCGGCGCGGCCGCCGAGACGAGCCCGGGCTCGAACTCCTCGCGGACGATCGCGTAGCCCTGCTCGCGTGCGGTCGCGACCTCCGCGAGGTACGCGCCGAGTCCCACGGCCTGCAACTCGTCGTCGGTGAGCCCTGTCGCCAGCGCGCGCCCGGCCGACGTCGTGGCCAGCGGCGTCAGGCCGCCGACACGGCCCGGGGCATGGATCGCCACGGCTGGCGATTCCGTTGCCAGCGTGAGCACCTGGTCGCCCTGGCGGACCGATAGGTGGGCGCTCTCGCCGAGCTCTGCGACCAGGTCGAGCAACACGGGGCGTGCGGCTCCGATCAGCGGGGCGTCGCCCGCCAGCGCGGCGAGTGAGAAGACCTGCCAGCCCAAGCGGTAGGCGAGCGTATCGGGGTCGCGCGTCACGAAGCCGCGTTGATCGAGCACCGCGAGCGTGCGCGAGACCTGGCTCTTGTCAGTGCCGAGCAGTTCGGCGAGGCGCGAGACGCCCAGCCCGTCACGTGCGGCAGCTGGGTCGGCGAGCGCGACGAGCACGTCGAGGCCACGGCCGAGGGCGGCGTTGCCGGGGTTCATGCGAGCGCCTCGACGACGTCGCCGTTCTCCTTGACGCGTCGCCGCACGAAGTCGAGCAGTTCGGCCTCTTTGGCGGCATCCAGCGGTGGCTGCTCGTACTGCTCGAGCGCTTCGCGCCAGCGCGCGGCGGCACGCTCTGCGTGATCCATGCGTCCGCTCTTGATCCAGCGGTCGTTGTTCTCGGTGGAGGCGATCGTCGGGCGCCAGAAGCAGTCGCGGAAGCGCTCGAGGGTGTGCTGCGTGCCGAAGAAATGGCCGCCGTGGCCGGCCTCCACGTGCGCGTTGAAGGCGAGGTCGGCCTCGGTCAGCTCGACCTTGCGGAACTGGTGGCAGAGCAGGTCGAGAATCTCCGTGTCGGCCATGAACTTCTCGAAGCTCGTGACGAGGCCACCCTCCATCCAGCCGGCCGACTGCCAGCAGACGTTGGCGCCGGCGAGGAACGCGGACAGCAGGGTGTTCATGGCCTCGTAGCCCGCCTGGTAGTCGGGCAGCGGGCTCGACGTGAGCGTGCCGCCGCCGGAGCGCCACGGCAGGCCGAGGTCGCGCGCGATCTGGCCGGAGGCGTAGAGGCCGAAGGCCGACTCCGGACCGCCGAACGCGGGGGAGCCGGTCTTCATGTCCGTCGAGGAGAGGAAGGAGCCCATCACGCACGGCGTGCCCGGGCGGACCAGCTGCACGAGCGCGACGCCGGCGAGGCTCTCGAGTGTCTGCTGCACGAGGGCGGCCGGGGTCGAGACCGGTGCCATGGCACCCATCAGCAGGAACGGCGTGATGATGATCGCCTGGCCGGCAGCGCCGTAGTTGACGATGCCATCGAGCATGCGCGCGTCGAAGCGCAGCGGGGAGTTGACGTTGCAGTTGGCGAAGAGCACGGGCGCGTCGCCGGCCATGACGTCGGCGCCGTGGACGATCTCCGCCATGCGCAGGCAGTCGGCGGCGGCTTCGCCGCTCGAGGGCTCGCCGGCCCAGACGCGGTCGGTCAGCCGGATCGAGGCAAGGGCGCGCATGAGGTGGCGCGAGTCGAGCGGCAGGTCGTTTGGCTCGAGGACGTTGCGGCCCGGCGTGTCGAGGTTGGGATCCTGCTGCACGAGGCGCAGGAGGTTCTCGTAGTCGGCGTAGGTGCCCTCGCGCCGTTCGTCGCCGATCCGCACGAACGGCGGGCCCTGGACGGCGCAGAAGATCATGTGGTCGCCGCCGATCACGAGGTCGCGCTCGCGGTTGCGGGCGATCATCGGGAACGTGCCCGGCGCCTTGGCGGCCTGCGCGAGCAGGAACTCGGGGTCGAAGTGCACGGTGCCGTCGTCGTCGACCGTCTGTCCCGCGGCACGGAACAGCTGCAGCGCCTGTTCGTTGTCGAATTGGACGCCGACCTCCTTGCCGAGCCGCTTCCAGCCGGCGTGGATCGTCGCGAGCGCGTCCGCGGACAGCGGCTCGTAGCGGGGCATGGCGTTCGTCAGCACGGAGACCTCATCTCAACTTGCAACCGTAGTTGCAGATTATCCGCTCGGGTGCGCGTTGACAACCACGCTGGACCCGGGTCCAGCGTGGTTGACAATCGATCAGGCGCGGCGCTGCGTCAGGAAACGCGTGATGCCGACGCTGATGGCGGTGGCCTCCGCCAGGCGGCCCGCATCGGACTCCATCTGCGGCGCGTCATGCGTCGAGTGCATGTTGCCGATCTCGGTGAAGACCTTCGGCACCTGCGAGAGGTTGAGGCCCCCGAGGTCGCTGCGCACGATCAGGCCGCGCTCGCCGATGTAGTTCGACTCCGCCGTCGGACCGTGCTGGCGCAGGGCATTGCGGATGGCGATGCCGAGTTCGCGTGAGCGCGCGAGCATGCGCTGGCTCTGCCCGACGTCGCCCGGCAGGATCACGTGGTAGCCATGGAAGTCATCGTTCATGTGGCCGTCGGCGTGAATGGAGACCGCGGCATCGGCCCGCACGCGGTTGCCCAGGGCGGTCCGTTCCGTGATACAGGGACCGACACCCGTGTTCGAGCGTCGGGTCAGCACGACGCGGGCGCCCTGCTGGCGCAGAAGGCGCCGCACGATCATCGCGACGTCCCAATTGTGTTGCGCCTCGCTGTAGCCGCTGCGCGCCGAGGCGCCGTCGGCATCGCAGTCCTTCCAGTGCGTGCCCACCCACACCTGGCGCTGCGTGATCTCGTGGTGGCTCGTATTGCCGCCGTTGTGGCCCGGATCGATCACCACGGTGCGGCCCGTCAACGGCAGGGCGGCTCGGGCGGGCGCCTCCGCTGTCACGGGAAGCTGCCCGGTCGCTGCTGGCGCGGCGACCTGCGCGTGTGCCGCGGGCGCTGCCGCGCAGGCGAGCGCGACGAGGAGGAGGGCTGGACGGATCAGCGCCGATCTCCGAACAGGATCACGAGGCCGGCGAGGATCACGAAGGCAAGGACGATCGCGATGGCGATCACGCCGCCGATCACGAGGAACGGGAACAGCAGCGCGAGGATCTGGCTGACCGCGAGGATCCATGTCAGCTGCCGCACCGTGTAGGGCGCGCGCCTAGTCGATACGACGTGGAGCACGATCGCCAGCGTCGCGGCCAAAAGCAGCAGGACGACAGAGCGGAGGAAGCCGATGCCGCTGAGGCCGAGCGCCACGGCCTCGACCACAGTGATTGCGACGGCGACCTTCGCGCGGTGGCGGCGGAGAAACGGCAGCGGTTCGCCGGCGGTGGGCGGTGGTGTGCCGTAGGCGTACGTGTGCGACACGACGACGCGGACGTCGTCGGGATCGACCTCTATGCGGCGGGGCTCGTCCCCAGTGCTGCTGTTGCCGTCCATGGTGCGCCTTCCAGATTCGCTGCAGCAGCCGTCGCCTCCTGCTCCGTCCGGAACAGGCCGAACACGACGGAGCCGCTACCTGAGACGCATGCTGCCATCGCTCCGAGCTCGGCGAACTGCTCGCGCAGGCTGCGACACCCCGGCTCGAGTGCCTCCGCGGGCACTGCGAGGTCGTTCTCGATCAGCCCGGCCATCTCCTCAAGGGTCTGCGGCAGCGCAAGCGGTCCGGGGAGTGGCCGCGTATCGGCGACGTAGCGCTGATAGACGTCGCGCGTGGCCAGCGGTCGCCCCGGATGCGCGAGCGCCAGCCAGCCTGCGGGCAGGTGGCCGAGCACCTCGATGCGATCGCCGCGACCGCGCGCGACCGTCGCCTCGTCGTGGAGCAGCGCCGGTACATCCGAGCCGATCAGTGCCGCGAGGCGGTGCAGCTCGCTGTCGATCAGCGGTCGCGGCAGTAGGTCATTGGCGAACCGCAGCGCTGCGGCGGCGTCGGCCGAGCCGCCGCCGAGTCCGGCTCCGTGTGGGATGCGTTTGTCGATATGGACGTGGAAGCCCCCCGGGTGGCCCGCCGTCTCGCAGAGCAGGCGCAGTGCGCGCGTCACCAGCGTGTCGCCACCGGGGAGCGCGGGGCAGTCGACGCCGGTCTCGGGTGCGTCGGAGATCAGCAGCACGTCGGCGAGCGAGATCCGCGCGATCAGGGTGACGAGCTCGTGGTAGCCGTCCTCCCGCCGCGGTCCCACTCGCAGCAGCAGGTTGATCTTCGCGCACGCGCGGACGATGGCTGCGTCCTCCGTCATGCGTCCACCGTAGTCGCTGCGAGCGCGTCGAGCAGCACGGGCCAGCCATCAGGGGCGATCGCCTCGGCGCGGATGCGCACGTCATGCCCGAGCTCGGTGAGCACGGCCTCCGCCTGTGTGCGGGTTGCGAGGTGCGCCATCGTCAACCCGTTCACGAGCGTCTTGCGGCGATGCTGGAAACCCGCGTGCACGAGGCGTGACAGCGCGTCCCAGGATGCGGCGCGCTCCGGCCAGACGGACAGGCGGCGGAAGGCGACGAGCGCGGAGTCGACCCGCGGCGGCGGATCGAAGACGGCGCGGCCAACGGGGTGCAGGTCGGTGCGCTCGCAGGCCAGCTGCATCAGGACGCTGACGGCGCCGTAGGCGGGCGTCGACGGTGCGGCGAACATGCGGTCGGCGATCTCGCGCTGCACC
>CAINDT010000282.1 GCA_903847495.1 uncultured Actinomycetes bacterium | reverse complement strand
TCTTGAGCAACACGATCGGCTGCTTGCCAACCATGTCGAACGACACCCCGTAGACGACCATCTCCTGCATGCACCGCAGTCTAGGGGCTGCCCCCGACCCGCCGTTCGGCTAGACGGGCCGGCGGCGTCATGGACGAACCACGTACGAGATCTGGATCGCGGCGATACGCAGGAAGCGCGCCTCTTCGGGCGACGGTGCCGACCACTCACTGCGATACGTGCCGCGCAGTCCGTGGGCCTTGATCAACGCAGTGGTAATCAGCGCCCGCTGCTTGGCGAAGAGCATGGCGTTGCGCTGCGTGGAGATCCGATAGGCGCGGGCGCGGACCGTCACGCTGACCTTCGTCGCCGTCGCCGGGATGCGCGCCACCAACGCGTCGAGCTCGGTCCGAGCCGTGGCCCCCGGGCGGTTGACGTTCGGCGTGAAGAACAACGTGGTGCTGATGGTTCGCGTCTTCGCGGCGGGCTGGACCTTCACCCCGAGCGCGAGCGCACGTACCGTGCCGTCCTGGTCGGTACCAACCGACTCGAGCGTGTGATCGCCGGCCTGCGTGCTGGGAGGCAGTCGAAGGACGGCGTTGTAGCGCCCCTGGGCATCGGTGCGGACGACGCCGAGCAGCACGGGGGTGCTGTGACGGTAGACGTTCACGTTCGAGTTCGGCTGGTAGCCAAACCCACTCACGTGCACACCGATCCCCGGCTCGAGGGTCAACTGTCCTGTCGGGCTGAGCGGCAGCCGCCGCCCGTTCTCATCAACCGCGGAGATATCGTTTCGGAAGTTGCGGCCTCGCAACTGCAGCCGATCCGTGGCGGTGTCGATGTGTACCTCGATTGGCGAGGGCGCACCGCCGATCAGCGCCATCGCCCGCGTGCCGGCATTGGGGAAGAGCTGCACGGCACCGGTCGGCGCGAGCGGGCCGGCAAAGGCCGCCGTGATTTGCGCTTGCGTCGGTTCAGGACGCCACGGGACGGGTGGCGCCGTCGAGACGACGACCGCACCGGCCGTCGTTCCGCGGCTACCGCCACTGGTGCCGCCACTGCTCCCAGCCCCCGTCGTCGACCCTGCGCCCCGTGAGGGCTGCGAACTTGTCCCGCCCGCACCGCTCCCTGTCGCAGGTGTCGGCGTCGAGGTGGAGCCGCCCGACGAAGGGGCAGAGGGAGCTGGAGCGGCGAGGGGAGTGACGCTACCCGACTGCGCGGCGCCGGCGCCGGCGGAGTTCACGGCGCGCAGGCCGATCGTGTATGGCGTACCGCCGGTCAGCCCCGAGACCGTGATCGGACTGGTGGTCGTGCCGGCAGAGACCCAGGTCGTACCACCGTCCGTCGAGACTTCGTAATCCGTGATCGGTGCGCCGCCGGTGCTGCCGGCGGTGAAGGCGATCGATGCGGATGTGACCCCTGCGGTCAACGTCAGCGAGGCCGGGGC
This sequence comes from uncultured Actinomycetes bacterium, assembly GCA_903847495.1. GTDB lineage: Bacteria > Actinomycetota > Thermoleophilia > Gaiellales > F1-60-MAGs149 > F1-60-MAGs149. The sequence continues at coordinate 79 of CAINDT010000282.1, read as the reverse complement.
ACCGGGTAGGCCGATGGTCGGCGTGACGGACGAGGCGGTCGTGGCTGCGCCGCTGCCGACCGCATTGACCGCGCGCAGT
>CAINDT010000281.1 GCA_903847495.1 uncultured Actinomycetes bacterium | reverse complement strand
CTCGTGATCGTGCCGTTTCCCCTCGATGACGAGGGCGTCGCCAATCGCCGGCTCCAGGCGGCCGAGATTGACCTCGGCCCGGACATCCAGTTCGATTTCGAGCCGGTCAAGGCCGGTGCCGCACTGCTCGACAGCCAGCACGATTGGATGCTGGCCGAGCTGGCGCTCTACGAGGTCGGCATGACGGCACAGGAGCGCGGGTACGACGCCGTCTGCAGCGACACGATGAGCGACTCCGGCGTCGCCGCGCTGCGCTCGGCGCTCGACATCCCCGTGATCGGCCCCGGTCGCGCGTCGTACCTGACCGCGCTGATGCTCGGCAGCCGTTTCTCGGTGCTGACGCAGTGGGACGGCTGGATCCCGGTGTACCGCAAGGGCATCCACGACGCCGGCCTCGAGAGCCAGTGCGCCTCCATCCGGTCGATCAACATGCGTCCCGACCTGAAGAACCTGCTGGGCGGCAAGGAGGAGGTCGTCTTCCCGCTGCTGCTCGCTGAGGCGCAGCGCTGCATCGAGGATGGCGCCGAGGTGATCTGCCTCGGCTCGACCACGATGCATCAGGCCCACGGCTTCCTGACGGAGAACCTGCCTGTGCCGGTGATCAACCCCGGTCCGCTCAGCTACGCGATCGCGCACATGCTGCTCTGCACCGGACTGAGCCAGAGCCACGCCGCTTATCCGAAGCCCGAGGTACCGAAGCCCGGCATGACGGCCGCGATGCTCGCGGCGGCGCAGGCCTACGAGGCCGGCGCCTAGGCCGCCGACCAGCCACCGTCGGCGCTCACGAGCGCGCCGTTGACATTCGAGGCCTCGTCGCTCGCCAACCACGAGATCACCGTGGCGATCGCGTCAGGCTGCGCAGGCACCGGCGGCATCGTCGCCATGGCCAGCTGCGCGCGCTCCATCGCCCACGGCACCGCGGGCGACGCGGAGGCGCCGATGCCCGTCTCCACCGCGCCTGGCAGCACCGCGTTGGCGCGGATGCCATGCGGCGCGTAGTAGTAGGCGATGCTCTGGACCAGGCCGATCACCGCGTGCTTCGACGTCGCGTAGGCGACACCCGCCACGCCCGCGCCGACCGAGGCCTTCGACGCGACGGTCACCATCGCCCCGCCGCCGCCCCGCTCCATGATCGGCAGGACCGCGCGGGACAGACGCATGACCCCCGTGAGGTTGACGTCGAGGACGTGGTTCCACGTGGCGTCGTCGACCTCGCCGAGCGGCAGGAAGTGGTCCATGATCCCTGCGACGTTGGCGAGGATGTCGATGCGCGGCCCGGCGGCGGCGACGAGACGATCGACATCGTCCTGCTGCGTGACGTCGGCGATGTCGAGTTCGGCGCTCACGCCGAGATCAGCGAGCGCCCGCCGCGTGCCGTCGAGGCCATCGGAGCTGATGTCGCAGCCGATCACCGCCGCACCCTCCTGTGCGAGGCGCAGCACGGTGGCGCGACCGATGCCGCTACCGGCTCCGGTGACGAGCGCTATGCGATTGGCGTGGCGGGTGGTGTCCATGAGGAGGCCTCCGTGGGTGTGGATGGATGAGGGTGCACGGGCTGCGCGCTACGCGAACGACGGGAGTGCAGCGCCTTGTACGCGGCATCAGCGGCCAGCACGGCGGGGGGCGCCATCAGCGCGAGAGCGAAGCCTGCCGCAGTCGGGCGCGCCTGGCCGAGTGCCGCCGCGATCGGCTCGACCGCGAACGTCCCGACCACGAGAGCGCCCGCCACCAGCACCGCCCACAGCAGCAGACGATTCGACCGCCAGCCGAGTTGCCCCGGACGCAGCACGGCGCTGCGGCACGCGAACGCGTTGGCGAACTGCCCCAGCACCACCGCGGCGAACGCGGCACCGGAGGCAGCGAGCAGCAGCCACCCCTCGGGGAAGTCGTCCCCCGGTCGCCAGCCGGCGGCGGCGAACGTGGCGAGGAAGGCCGCGAACGAGACGAACGCCTCGACCGGACCGAGCACACCGAACGCGCGCAGCGCGACCGTGCGATCAAGCAATCGCCCTCGATCAGGCGGGCCGTCGAGGATGCCGGCGGCGGGCAGCTCTGCGCCAAGTGCCGTCGCCGGCAGCGTGTCGGTGACGATGTCCAACGCAAGCACCTGCAGAACGCCGATGGCGAGAGGGATCGTGCTGCCTGAGAGCGCCCAGATCAGAAATGGCGTCAACTCCGCCACGTTGTCGGTGAGGTGATACGTGAGAAAGCGTCGGACATTCGCGTAGACCCCACGCCCGCACTCGATGGCGGCGATGATCGTGGCGAAGTCGTCGTCGAGCAGGACGAGATCCGCCGCCTCGCGCGCCACGTCCGTGCCCGAACGCCCCATGGCGACGCCGATATCGGCCTCGCGCAAGGCCGGCGCGTCGTTGACGCCGTCCCCCGTCATCGCCAGCACATGACCCCGTCCCCGCAGCGCCTGGGCGATACGGAACTTGTCCTCCGGCGCGATGCGCGCCAGGACGATGCCATCGTGATCCAGCAGCGCGCCGAGGGCCGTGGGATCGGCGGGCAGCTGATCACCGGTGACCACGCGTTCCTCCCCCACCACGAGCCCCGTCTCGCGCGCCACGGCGACCGCGGTGCGCGGGTGATCGCCCGTCACCATCGCCACCGCGATGCCAGCCGTTCGGCAGCTTGCGAGGGCGGCCCGCGCCGCGAGTCGCGGCGGATCATGCATGCCGACGATGCCGAGCAGCATCAGGTCGCGCTCGAGCGCGTCCCTCGATGCATCGCCCGGCGGCGCGACGCGGGTGGCGACGGCGATCGTCCGAAGACCGCGCCCCGTCATCTCGTGCAGCGCAGCCTCGGCCGCAGGTGCGAAGGTGCCGCAGAGCGGCAGCACCGCATCGGGCGCGCCCTTGGTGAAGACCGCTTCCCCGACGACGACGGACATCCGCCGCAGTCCGGGATCAAACGGATACCGCAGACGATCCGGCTGGCGCTGACGCTCCTCCGCCGGCAGCACGCCACAGCGCCGTGCCAGGACGTCGAGCGCCGCATCGAGGGGATCCCCGACCACGACCCACGCCCCGTCGCGCCGCTCGACGTAGCCCGATGATGCGCGGACGCCGACACGGGCGAGCTCGCGCACCGCGGGGGGAACATCGCCGATCGCCGCCTCCGGATCGCGCCCCGCGCTCTCGACCGCGAACAGGCCAGCCGGCGTCCAGACCTCCACGGCGGTGAGCTCGTTGAGCGTCAGCGTCCCGGTCTTGTCCATGCAGATGAAGGTCGTCGACCCGAGCGTCTCCACGGACTCCAACCCTCGCACCAGGGCGTGACGCTGCGCCATGCGCTGCGCACCGAAGGCGAGCGCCAGCGTGACGGTTGGCAAAAGGGCCTCTGGCACGAGCGCGACAGTGACGCCCACCGCGAAGAGGAAGCTGCTGCTCCAGGTGGTCCCGAGCAGACCAGCGACGGCGAAGAACGCCACGCCGATGGTGATCGCGATCACCGAGATCGTGCGCACGACCCGCTGGAGTTCGCGCACGAGCGGCGGCGGCGACGACGGGCGTGACGCGAGTCGAGCGATCCCGGCCATGCGCGTTGCCGCACCGATCGCCGTGACTCGCCCGCGCGCCTCGCCGAGCGTCAGGAACGTCCCCGCGAACAGGACCACCCCCGTCGCGATGGGCGCCGGCTCGCTCTCGCCCGTCAGCGCCGACGTGTCAACCGACGCGGCATGGGCTTCGAGCACGATGAGGTCCGCGGAGACGCGGTCACCGGCGTCGAGCAGAACGACGTCATCGCAGACGAGCTCCTCGGCATCGACATCCAGTACGAGGCCATCACGCAGAACGCGACAGCGACGCGGCAGGAGTCGACACAGGCTCTCCGCCGCGTGCTCTGCGCGCTGCTCCTGAGCGAACGCGAAGCCGGCGTTGAGCAGAATCACCGCGACGATCGCGGCACCGAGCGCCGCCATGCCCGCGACCACGGCCAGGACCGCGGCGACCCAGAGCATGACGGCGAAGAAGTTGACCAGCTGCCGCACCAGCCGCCGCCAGGCCGGCATCCGCGCGGGCAGGGGCAAGCGGTTCGGCCCATCGCGCCGCAATCGCAGCGCGGCCTCCCGGCGAGTAAGTCCGGCTGCCGACGTCGCTGCCATCGGGAGTCAGCCTACGAACGGCGCGGTCCCAGGGGTCAGCACAGAGCCGCAGGCGCAGCGCGGGCGTGCCGCGCGAAGCGTGCGTCAGGGCTGCGCGTTCGCGGCCGAGCCCTGCAGCTGTGCGCGCCAGCCGCGGAGGACCTCGTTGACGTGCGCGGCACCGACAATGCCGTCGGGTACCGGCAGCTCGACCGGATGCAGCAGGAAGGGCCGGGTCTGCGGCCCACCAAGACCACCATGGAACGAGATCAGCTCCTCGAACGCGCACCCCTGTTCGAGCAACGGGTCGAAGAAGCTGCCGACCATCAGGTCGCCGACGTTCGCGAAGCCGTCGGTGCGCAGCAGGTGCTGCGGGGCGTTTGCGGAGAAGCCTGCCAGCGGATCCTCGCCCTCGATCCGGCCCGTGGCGAGCACGTGCTTGCCCGTCGCGCCGAGCGCAATCGCACCGTCTGCCTCCGAGCGCACGAGCACCCATCCGACGTGCGGATGGCTCGTCAGTGCGGGAATCAGATCGGGATGACGCGCGTCGATCTCCTCGCGCGTCAGGCGCCGCTGCTCGTGCATCAGATAGACCAGGCCGAGGTTGCCCGAGCCGAGCACCACGGCATCCTCGCCGCTGACGTCGTTCTTCTTCCGCTTGCGGTCGTGCCCCGTCGCCTCGTCGATCGCGCGGGTCACCGCCGAGTCGTTCTCGTCGCCGCTCATCATGTCGGCCACGTCGCCGGCGCTGAGGTTGCGCTGCACCAGCTCGTCGAGCCCGTAGCCGTTGCGCTGCTTGAACGTCGCGCCCTGCGTCTGCCCATGGTCGGACAGGACCACGATCTCGTAGGGCCGTGGCGCGTAGCGACGCGCCTTCTCGATGCGCCCGAACGCGACGTCGAGCTTGCGCAGCGCCTCGAGCGTGTCGGCGCGCTCGAGGCCCGAGTGGTGCGCGACCTCGTCGTAGCTGGAGAACGTGGCGTACATGATCGGGCGGCCCTTCATCATGTCCTGCAGGACGCTGAAGACGATCAGGTCGCGCACGACCACGCAGAGCGCGCCGCGCATCAGCGGGTAGATACCGCCGCGGTGTCCACGCGGAACCACCTTGCGGCGACGCTGCCGGCTCGCGGCCACGAGCTCCAGGCCGACCTCCCACAGGAACAGGATCAGCGTCTGCGTGGCGTTCGTAGCGCTCGCGAAGAACGCGCGGTAGCCGGGGTTCGCCTTCGTCTCGGCGTCCATGCGGCTGACCGTGAGGATGCAGTGGTCGGCGCCGCCCGACAGGAGGTTGCCGCGGCTCGCACCACCGTCGCGCAGAAGCCCGCGGTCGGAGGTGTGTCGACGCTCGATCTCGGCACAGTCGGCGGGCGCCGAGGAGGTCATCAGCCGCCCCGATTCCTTCTCGACCCAGCGGAACGCCGGCATGTTGTCGTTCGACCCGAGCAGGATGCCCGCCTGGCTGGCGCCGGTCTGCGAGGAGAGATCGGTCTCCCACTCCGTCAGCGCGTACGCGCCGCTGTCAAGCCAGCGCGCCATGTTCGGCACGTTGCCGTCGCGAATCGCGCGTTGGAGGATCGGCAGCCCGAGGCCGTCAATCTCGAGCAGGATCAGACCAGGCTTATCGGTGCTGTCCGCTCCGCCCTGACGACGCGCGATGCGCTGCGCCCGCCGCAGCGTGTACAGATCGTCGTCGTTGACGCCGAGCATCACCGCAATCACCACACCGACGGCAGAGGAGACG
>CAINDT010000280.1 GCA_903847495.1 uncultured Actinomycetes bacterium | reverse complement strand
CGCGCTGCGACGCGGTAGCGGTCGCAGTACGAGCGGTGGCAGAGGAACGAGCCGCCGCGGATCGCCATCACGTCGTCGTTTGCGGCGGGGTTGAAGCGGTCACGCGTCCACTCCCAGACGTTGCCGCTCGTGTTGTGGAGGCCGTAGCCGTTCGGCTCGAAGGCATCGACGGGGCAGGTGCCGACGAAGCCGTCCTCGCCCGTGTCGAGCGCGGGGAACTCGCCCTGCCAGATGTTGCAGCGGTGGTCGCCATCCGGCATCAGCTCCATGCCCCACGGATAGCGCTGCTGCACGAGTCCACCGCGCGCTGCGACCTCCCATTCCGCCTCGCTCGGCAGGCGCAGCCCCGCCCACGTGCAGTAGGCGAGTGCGTCGAGGACCGCCACGTGGACGACGGGATGGTTCATGCGGCCGGCGAGGTTCGAGTCCGGACCTTCGGGATGACGCCAGTCGGCGCCATCGACCTTGCGCCACCAGGGCGCGGCAGCGGCGGCCTGCGTCAGCTCGAAGTCGTCGGGGAGGAAGTTGACGAACACGAACGACCAGCCCCACTGCTCGGCGACGGTCACCCAGTCGGTGTCGTCGACGAAATCCGCGAAGCGCTCGTTCGTCACCGTGTGCGCATCCATCCAGAAGGGCGCTACCTCCACCTCGCGAACCGGGCCTTCCCAATCGCCCTCGCGGGCGCGTTCATCCTCGTTGCCGAGCAGGTAGCGGCCGCCCGGGATGGGCATCAGCTGCGCGCCGTGCGCAGTGGGTGGGGTGGGGGCGGGCATGGGGGTCAGCGCCAGGCGGTGGCGAAGGAGCGCTCGATGCGCTCGACGGTCTGGCCCTCGTTGGTCTCGCTGGCGGCCTTGGCCTCGACCCAGTCGGGGTCGGCCTGAAACGCGGCCCAGGTGTCGTCCATCTGCGCCTGGTCCTGCCACGGGCAGACGTAGAGGAAGACGTCGGCATCGTCGCGGTCCACCCAGAAACGGTCGATCGCGATGCCATGGCGCTCGAACAGCGGCAGCACCACGTCGTCGAAGCGCAGCAGCACCGCGGCGCGCTTGCCGGGCGTGCACACGTAGCGGCGGATCTCGTACAGCATCAGGGGACTCCGGATCGGGTGGTCGCCGCGCGGGCGGGACACCGGCATCATACGGGGGCGATGAACCTCTCCTACCGCCAGCGCCTCCTGGTCATGGTCGTGCTGCTCGCCGTCTTCATGGCGGGCCTCGCGATCTCCAACACGGTCAATCAGGTGCTGGGCATCGGCATCTGCGCCGTTGCATTCGTCGTGACGGCGCTGGTCGTGCTCGGGCTCAACCGGGCGCGCTAGGCGCGCGGCTGCTCAGCTGATCGTCAGCGTCGCCTGCGTGATCGCGAAGCCGTCGAACGGGTTGGCCAGCGGCGAGGTCGTGTAGTACAGCTGGAAGGTGTTCCGCTTGCCGGCGGCGAAGCCGGTCGGGTCCAGTGCGTTGGCCTTGAGGGACGACACGGCCTTGCTGGCGAACGTCCACTTGAGCCCGTCGGTGCTGCGGCCGACGAGGAGACGCTGCGGCGGATTGCCCGGTGTGGTTGACGAGATCGCCAGCCATGCACCCTTCTTCGCCTGCAGCACCTCGAAGTCGACGAGCCCGCCGGTGGTGCGCCGACCCGGATCCGCCGTGAAGGTCGTGCCGCTCGCGTCGGTGGCCGTCGCGCTGCGCGTGAACTCCGGACCGTTACCGGAGTCTGTCCAGTACAGGCGAACGCGCCCGTCCGGCGTCACCACGGCATCGGGCACGCCCCAGGCCTTCTTCGTCATCGGCGCGCTGAATCCGGTCGGCGTCGAGGGTCCGAGGGTCAGACCGTCGGCGGCGATCGTGGCCGAGCTGAGCTCCTGCGTCTGCGTCGTGGGGTTCAACTCCTTGAAGTACGCGCGGCGCGACCCATCGGAGAGCACCACGATCGTTACGTCGGTGCGGAAGGGGATCACCCCGACGCGGGTACACGCGCCGGCGCGCGAGCAGAGATCCATCGCCGTACCGCCCTCGGCCGCGTAGTAGAGGCGGACCGAGCCGTCGGCCTGACGCTCCGCGAACGGACTGACGCCGCCGAGTCCGAGCGCCTTCTGCTGGGTCAGCTTCCCGGTGGGAGCGGGTGTCGCCGCCTGTGCGAGCGGTGCGAGGGCGAAGGTGCAGACGATGGCGACGGCGCAGAGAAGGCGATGCATGCTCTGGACGGTACGAGGCGACGGGGGATGCGTCAACCGCAGCGGGGCGCCTGCGAGATCAGGCCGCGGCGAGCGTATCGGCTGCGGCGCGCGTGATCTCGCTCCAGGCG
>CAINDT010000279.1 GCA_903847495.1 uncultured Actinomycetes bacterium | reverse complement strand
TGCTGGCGGCGTGGGGTGGCAAGGGCCGCAAGGCTGCGATGGTCCAGGTGATCGCCTACACCGCGATGGGCACGCTGCTGATGCTGCTCGCCATCGCATGGCTCGGCTTCACCGCACCCGGTGGTCCGAACTTCGACATGGCGGCCGCCATCGGCCGCGGTAACGACTGGGTGTTCGCCGCGTTCGCTCTCGCGCTGGCGATCAAGTCGCCGCTGTTCCCCCTCCACGGCTGGGTTTTGCCCGCCTACCGCGAGTCCTCGCCGGAGGTCGCCGCGGTGCTCAGCGGCGTCGCGTCGAAGGCCGGCGGCTTCGCGTTCCTCGCCATCCTCGTGCCGCTGTTCCCGCAGCAGTCCGCGGAGTACGCCTGGGTGTTCATCACGCTCGGCGCGATCGGCTTCCTCTACGGCGCGTTCCTCGCCTTCCGCCAGCCGGATGGCCGCGGTGTCGTCGCGTACTCGTCGATCGCCCAGATGTCCTTCATCGTGCTCGGCGTGTTCCTGCTCAACTCGCGCGGCTCGACCGGCGCGACGTTCCAGATGGTCAACCACGCGCTCGTCTCGGCCGCGCTGTTCCTGCTCGCCGGCTGGCTCGAGACGCAGGCCGGCTCCGGCGCGTTCAAGCAGCTCGGCGGTCTCGCGCGCAACCGCCCGGTCCTCGCCACCACGGCGCTGATCTTGGGCATGGCGGCACTGGCCGTCCCAGGCTCGAGCGTGTTCGCCTCCGAGTTCCTGATCCTCCTCGGCGCCTTCGAGAACCACTGGTGGCTCGGCGCGATCATCTCGCTGGGCATCGTGCTTGCCGCGATGTACATGCTCCGCTGGATCTCGGCGGTCCTGCATGAGCGCGAAGGCGCCCTCGTCGGCACACTCAACCCGCCGGATCTCCGCCGCGGTGCGCTGCTGTGCATCCTGCCGCTCGTCCTCTGCCTGGTCGGTCTGAGCATCGCCCCGGCGCAGTTCACCGATCGAGTCGATGCGGCGTCGACCGCGCTGATCCACGGAGCTGCGAAGGAGGCTGGCCGGTGATTCAGGGACCGTCCGTCGACTGGGTCGCCATCGCCCCGGAGGTCGCGCTGATCGTCGGCGCGTTCGGCCTGCTGCTGCTCGCGACGTTCGTGCGCGCCTACGAGCGCGGCCTCAGCGTGATCGTCGGCCTCGGCGCGCTCGCCGTGTCCGCCGGCTTCGCGGTTGCGGCTTGGGGCGGTGCCCCGGTTGTGACGCTGTCCGATGCGTTCCGCGTCGACGATCTGACCGAGCTCGTCCGCATCACCGTGGCGATCATGGCCGCGATGGTGATCCTGCTGTCGATCGGCTGGGCGCGCTTCCGCGAGCACGGCTCGGAGTTCACCGCGCTGCTGCTGCTTGTCTGCGCGGGCATGAGCATCGTCGCCGGCTCCACGTCGTTCGTCACCCTGTTCGTCGGGCTCGAGCTCTTCTCGCTCTCGCTCTACGTGCTCTGCGCCTTCGACGGCAAGAGCCGCGCGTCGCTCGAGGCGGGCTTCAAGTACCTCGTGCTCGGCACGATCGGCTCCATCGTCCTCGTCTACGGCGCGGCGTTCCTCTACGGCGCGACGGGCTCCTTCATGTACGGCGGCGTCGCCGAGGCGCTCGCCAAGGGCGGCGCGGACGATTCGATCGTCACGCTCGGCACGGCACTCGTGCTGATCGGCCTGCTCTTCAAGGTCGGCGCGATGCCGTTCCATATGTGGGTACCCGACGTCTACGAGGGCGCGCCCACGCAGATCACGGGCTTCATGGCCGGTGCCACCAAGCTCGTCGCCTTCGTCGCGCTGGCCCGCGTCGTGCTCGAGGCCCTGCCGTCTCAGGTCGATCTGTGGTCGCCGGTGCTGATCATCGCCGCCGTCGTCACGATCATCGGCGGCAATATCGCCGCGCTCATCCAGACGAACGTGAAGCGCATGATCGCGTGGTCGAGCGTCGGCGCCGCGGGCTACGCCCTGATCGGCATCATCGTCAACGGCAGCGACGGCCTGCGCGGCCTCGTCTTCTACCTCGCTGCCTACGCGTTCACCGCCATGGGCGCCTTCGCTGTGATCGCGGTGTTCGAGCGCGATCAGGCCCGCGAGAAGAGCTACGCGACGCTCGACGGCATGCGCGCGTGGGGCTACAGCCGTCCGTTCGCCGCGATGGCCATGGTCGTCTTCCTGCTCGCCTTCGCCGGCTTCCCGCCCACCGCGGGCTTCATCGGCAAGTTCGTCGTCTCCGGTACGGCCGTGACGCACGGCTATGCCTACCTGGCGATCATCGGCGCGATCGGTTCCGTGATCGGCCTCGGCTACTACCTGCGCGTGGTCCTCGCCATGTACGACCGCTCGCGCAAGAGCGACGTCGGCCTGCCCGCCTCGCCGGGACTCGGCGGCGCCACGCTCGTGATCCTGATCTGCCTCGTCGTGGTTCTGCTCGGCGGCATCCTGCCGGGCGTGCTGCTCGATTGGTCTGGTCAGGCCTCGGCGTTCCTCGCCGTCGTCAAGTAGCGCCTAGTCTTTCTGCGGATAGCCCGCCGAGGAGGACACGATGCCCGAGAACACCACGATCACCTGGCTTGGCCACGCGACCTGGCACATCAAGACGCCGGGCGGCGTCGATGTCGTGGTCGATCCCTGGTTGTCGACGAATCCGACGTGCCCCGAGTCGGCGTACGAGACCTCGGCCGACGTCGTGCTCGTCACGCACGGCCACGGCGACCACATCGCGGACGCGGCAGACGTCGCCAAGCGTGGCAACGCCACCACGATCGCGCAGTACGAGATCGCCGGTTGGCTCGGCGAGCAGGGTGCCCCGAACACGATCGGCATGAACACCGGCGGGACCGTCGAGACGAACGGCCTCAAGGTCACCATGACCCAGGCGTTCCACTCGAGCAGCCTGCCGGACGGTGCTGCGTGCGGCGATCCGGTCGGGTACGTGATCGAGCTCGAGAGCGGCCAGCGCATCTACATCGCCGGCGACACCGGCGTCTTCGGCGACATGGCGCTGATCGGCGAGCTCTACCAGCCGGTCATCGCGATCCTCCCGATCGGCGACCTCTTCACGATGGGCCCGTTCCAGGCCGCCCACGCCACCCGCCTGCTCGGCGTCAAGCACGTGCTCTGCTCGCACTGGGGCACCTTCGACGCCCTCACCGGCACGCCGGCGAAGCTGAAGGACGAGCTCGCGCAGCTCGGTCTTGGCGACGTCACCGTGCACGAGCTCGCGCCGGGCGAATCGCTCTAGGGCGATGACGTTCTCGATCGCCGCGGTGGATCGGACCACCGGCGACGTCGGAGCCGCTGCGACGACCTGCTTCCTCGCGGTTGGTGCCGGCGTGCTCTGGGCCGAACTCGGGGTGGGAGCGGTCTGCACGCAGGCGATGGCGCGCATCGAGTACGGCCCGGAGGTGCTCGAGCTGCTGCGGGCGGGCGCCACGCCCGCCGACGCCCTCGCACGGACGACCGCGGCCGATGGGGATAGCGCGGATCGGCAGCTCGGGACGATCGACGCCGCCGGACGCGGCGCGACCTTCACCGGCGACCGCTGCTTCGACTGGGCCGGCGGTCGGGTGCTACCCGACGCGGTGATCCAGGGCAACATCCTCGTCGGGGAGATCGTCCTCGACGCCATGGAGCGGGCGTGGATCGATTCGGCCACCGAACCGCTTGATCGTCGGCTACTCTCAGTGCTGCGGGCCGGCGACGCCACGGGCGGAGACCGTCGCGGTCGCCAGTCGGCCGCCATCCTGGTGCGCCGGGCAGCTGGCGGCGATCCGGTCGATCTTCGTGTCGACGACCACCCGGCACCGCTCGATGAGCTCGAGCGCCTGCGCGACGTGTACGAGCGGATCTATGGCACCACTGCACAGGACGCATGGGTGACGATCGACGCGACGGTGGCGGCGTCGCTCCGCGCTGCATTGCTGCGCGCCGGGAGGAGCGTGGCCGCAGACGGGGCGTGGGACGCCGAGCTCGAGGAGGCGCTCGCGGCGTGGGTGTTCGACGCAAGCCTCGACGGACGCTGGTCGGGTGGCGACCGGATCGACCCGGTCGTGCTGCAGCACCTGCTGGGTTAGACGATCTTCAGCGGCTTCTTGATCCGCGCCAGCGGATCCTGCGTGCGCATGCCGTGCAGACGCTCGGCCAGCGCGCGGATGGCGATGGCGGCGGGAGAGTCGGGCGCGCTGATCGTGAACGGCACGCCGATATCGCCGCCCTCACGCAGGGCGGGCTCGAGCGGGATCTCGGCGAGCAGC
>CAINDT010000278.1 GCA_903847495.1 uncultured Actinomycetes bacterium | reverse complement strand
TAGAACGGGGGATTCGCGTCGTTGAGGGCAACCGTGGGCTCCTTCGTCCACGTGATCTCCTCGAGCGCGCGCTTCATCCAGAAGCCGGTGAAGTCCTGCTCGGCCTCGTCGTGGAGGGAGCGGTCGTGGATGCGTGCGTGCTTGGCGAACTCCGCCGGCGGGGCCACCCGCCGCGTCTCGTCCATGTGCGCCTCGATCGCGTCGCTCATCGTGATCCCTCCTCCCGTGGATTCACCGGAAGGCTACCCCGATTCCGCGTGCGCCGTGTACCGTTTTGGTTGTGCGCCACCGCACTGGCATCTTCGCCGTCGTCCTTGTGACGGCGACCCTCTGCGCGCTCGCAGTCGGCTTCGGCGCATCCGCGGCCGATGCCCCCGGCGCCGTGCCGCAGGGCCGGGCCGCTGGCTTTGCGCTGCAGGTGCGGATTCCGGGCGTCGATGCGATCACCCATGCGCCTGCGATCTCGCGTGGCGGCTCGGCCAGTGCGAGCGGCGGCTTTGCCACGCAGCCCGATCCATCGATCGCCTCGGTCCTTACCTCCGACACGAGCGTGAAGGTCGAGTCGACCGACGTCGCTGCGCGCGGTGACGCCACCACGCGCGCCGCTGGCATCACGCTGCTCGACGGCCTCGTCACCGCCACGGCGATCACGTCGCAGTCGGCTGCCCTTGCGGCGACGACGACCGAGGCCCAGAGCGCACTGCAGTCGACCGTGGAGGGTCTCGTCGTGGCGGGCCAGCCCGTTGAGGCGACCCCGAACAAGATCGTGGAGATCACCGGCGTTGGTGATCTCATCGTCGAGGAGTCGGTCGATGCCGTGCGCGGGCCGCAGGCGGCCCGCACGTTCGCGATCGCGCTGCACCTGCGCCTGCGCCAGGAGTACCGCGGCCTGCCGGCGGGTACGGAGATCATGGTCGGCTACGCCGACAGCGGCGCGGAGGTTCCCGATCCGACGTCGCTGACGCAACTTGACCCGCTCACGCCCGTTCCGAGCGCGACCGGTCCGATCTCGCCCGTGATCGGTGCGAGCTCGCAGGATCCGCCGCCGGGTGGCTACACCACGAATCCGCCGATCACGCAGGAGCGCGTGGATCAGTTGCTCGACGGCACGTACATGTTCCCCGTGCTGGGCGCGACCGCGAGCGACTACTCGGAAGACTTCGGCGCACCCCGTGCCACCACCGGCTTCCACCAGGGCATCGACATCTTCGGCGCCGCCGGCACCCCGATCTTGGCGATCAACGACGGCGTGCTGTCGAACGTCGGCTGGAACAACTACGGCGGTCGCCGCTTCTGGCTGACGGACCGCTACGGCAACCAGTTCTACTTCGCGCACCTGTCTGGCTTCTCGCCGCTCGCCAAGGAGGGCGCGCAGGTGAAGCGCGGCGATGTGATCGCGTTCCTCGGCAACAGCGGCGATGCCCGCACGACGCCGCCGCACCTCCACTTCGAGATCCATCCGGGCGGTGGCTGGGCCGTGCCGCCGCTGCAGTACGTCACCTCGTGGCTGACGGGTGTCCGCCAGCCTGTCGTCGCCACGCCGCTGGCGCCGCCGCCGGTCGTCGTGACCGTGCCGGCCACCCCGGCCAAGCCGAAGCCCAAGCCGAAGCCGATCGAGACACTGCCGGTCACCACGCCCGCACCGCCCACGACGCAGGCTCCCGCTCCCGCCCCGGCCCCGGCTCCCGCCCCGCCGGCCACGACCGCACCGCCAGCCACCACGGCGCCGCCGGCCACGACGGCCCCCGCCACGACCGACACCACGTCGACGGGCGCGACCACCGCTGCCGTCACGGGCACCGGCACCGTCTTCTCCGGCTAGCCGCAACAGGTAGCGTTCGGGCATGGATCTCGACGCCGCGCTTGCCGTCCTCGCCGAGGAGGGCGCTCCGAACTACCGCGCCGATCAGGTCCGTCAGGCCGTCAGTCGCGACTTCATCGACTCGTGGGACGAGGCCTCGACGCTGCCGAAGGCGCTGCGCACCGCGCTCGAGGAGCGCGCGCCGATCCACGAGCTCGTGCTCGAG
>CAINDT010000277.1 GCA_903847495.1 uncultured Actinomycetes bacterium | reverse complement strand
CGTGCAGGACCCCGACGACACCGACGAGCCGCGCGACGCGATGACCGTCGTCACGTCGACGCAGCCCGACACGCGTGAGTGGGAGGACCTCCTCTTCGCCTGGCGCATCGTTCGCCACGTCTCGTCGAACGCCATCGTGATAGCACGTGACGGCGCCACGCTCGGCATCGGCGCGGGCCAGATGAGCCGCGTCGACTCCGTCCGTATCGCGGTCGAGAAGACACCGGAGGATCGCCGTGCTGGGGCGGTGCTGGCCTCTGACGCATTCTTCCCGTTCGCCGACGGCGCCGAGCTTGCCCTCAACGCGGGCATCACCGGGATCATCCAGCCGGGTGGCGCCAAGCGCGACGATGAGGTCACCGCCGCGGTCGACGCCGCGGGCGTGACGATGATCCACGTCGGTCGCCGCCACTTCCGCCACTAGCGTGGAGCGGCTGTCGGCAGCCGAGGCGCGCCGGATCGCCGTCGCGCGGCAGGGGTTCGCCTCGCGCAACCGCGTGGCGACGCCCGACGACGTCCACGCCTGCATCGACCAGCTCGGCTGCGTCCAGATTGATTCGGTGATGACCGTGGCGCGGGCGCATCGCCTCACGCTCGCGAGCCGTGTCGGGAAGCTCCCCGCCGGCACGCTCAACGGCCTGCGCCGTGCGGGGCGCATCGCGGAGGTCTGGGCGCACGAGGCGTGCTTCATCCCCGCCGACGAGCTGCCGTGGTTTCGCGCTGCCATGCTCGCGGCGACCGAGCATCGCTGGTGGGGGCCAGTCTTGCAAGAGCATCCCAAGCTGGCGCGCGAGGTGATGGCTCGGGCGCAAGAGGGCCCGATTACCGCGGCCGACTTCGGTGGTGCCGGCACGCCGGGTTGGTGGGAGTGGTCGGCGGCGAAGCAGGTGATCGAGTCGCTGTTTGCCATCGGCCAGCTCGCCGTGCGCGAGCGCAAGGGCTTCACCCGCGTCTACGACCTGCCCGAGCGTCTGTACACGCCGGCGCAGCTCGCGCCGATCATCGACGATGCGGCGATCCTGCGCCACTGCATTCTGCGCTCGGTGCGGGCGCGCGGGGTAATCACCCAGAGCCGCGTCACCGACTACTACCGCCTGCGCGGCCGCGCCAAGGATGTCGTGCTCGTCGTCGACGATCTGGTTGACGAGGGTGTGCTGCAGCGCGTGGAGGTGGGGGAGCACGTCGCGCTCGTCGAGCCGGCCACGCTCGCGGCGCTACCGGCCCGACCGACCGCCGCCGTGTTGCTTTGCCCCTTCGACAACCTGGTCTGGGATCGCGAGGAGACCGACCGCCTGTTCGGCTTCCGTCACGCACTCGAGATCTACGTACCGAAGGAGAAGCGGCAGTGGGGGTACTACGTGCTGCCGCTGCTCCATGGCGATCGCATCGTCGGGCGCGCCGACGTGAAGGCCGACCGCAAGGCCGGCGAATTGCGCATCCTCGCCATGCACTGGGAGGGGCGTCCCGCTGTCGGCGCACTTGACCGCGCGGCTGCGCGCTTAGCGTGGTCGCTGGGTATCGAATACTCGGGCAGGTAGGATATCGGCCATGCGTCGTCTCACTACTCTCGCCATCGCGTTGCTCGCAGCACTCGCCGTCGCTCCCGCTGCGGGCGCGTCGAACCCCCTGACCGCGTTCACGCTCGTCGTGCCGACATCGACGGCCGCCTCGGGGCTGCAGGCGCGGGCGATTCTGCCCACCGGCGCGCGCTGCCCGGCCCTCTCGGTTACCACCGAGGTCGACGGCGTCCGTGCTGATCGCCTGATCGCGATGAACGCACGCCGCCCGTCGCCGCGCACCGGCTCGGCCTTCGCCTCCTTGTTCGTCTGCCAGGCGGGACTGCCGGCGCACGCCGTGCGTGCGTCCGTCGGCGCCACCACGATCCCCGCCGCGCTGCCCGACAAGATCGAGCGCATCGCGCTGCTGGGCGACACCGGCTGCCGCCTCAAGAAGGGCGATCCGACGCAGGTCTGCTCCTCGACGGCGAAGTGGCCGCTGGCACGTGTCGCATCCTCGATCGCGCGTGCCAAGCCCGACGTGATCATGCACATCGGCGACTACTTCTACCGCGAGCTGGCGTGCCCGTCGGACATGACGGCGCGCTGCGGTGGCACGCCTGCACCCGTGCCGGGCAAGAGTTTCAAGGACACCGACTACAGCTGGCTTGCCGACGCGATTGTGCCGCTCTCGCCGCTGTTCTCCGTCGCGCCGATCGTCATGACGCGCGGCAATCACGAGGCCTGTTTCCGCGGCGGCAACGGCTGGTACCTGTTCTTCGATCCGAACCCGCGTTCCGCGCGGCACTGCGAGCCGAACGCGAAGGGCGAGGTACCCGACGCCGTGTCCAAGACGTGGACGCAGGACTTCGCGCTCGGCAATGGCCGCACGCTGCACATCGCCGTCGTCGACTCGGCGTACGGCAACGATGGCGAGGTGTCGTCGTGGAAAGAGCGCGAGGATCCGCTCTACGCCGCTGCAGCGAACCAGTCGAAGGCCGCGCCTGGTCGCGAGTCGTGGCTCCTCACCCATCGCCCGATCTTCGGCATCACGCAGTGGTACCCCGATGGGGGTGGCGATCCGTACTGGTCGTGGGTCGCCGCCGACCAGACTGCCGCGGCCCTGCCGCATCTTGATCCGTTCTCGATGATCGTCAGCAGCCACATCCACGTGGCGCAGGCCAACCAGCTCCCCGGTATGCCGGGACAGCTCGTGGTCGGCAACGGTGGCGTGCTGCTCGAGACCTTCACGGGCTTTGAGATCCCCGCCGTCGGTCCGCTGCGCAATCAGGACGGCTCGTCGATGCTGCCGGGCACCAAGCTGCCGGGCAATGCGACCTCCACGTGGAGCGACCTCCGCTTCGGCTGGGTCATGGCGACGCCCGGCGTGAACGCCGGCGAGTGGACGCTCTCACAGCGCAATCCCAACGGCAACGAGTTCGCACGCTGCCAGCTGGCCACGCGTCAGCTCAGCTGCGGCTAGGTTGCCGGCGCGCCACTGACAACGCGGCCGTCACACGCGCGGCACATGCGCGCGCGGAATACGTATTCGTCACGCTGA
This sequence comes from uncultured Actinomycetes bacterium, assembly GCA_903847495.1. Classification (GTDB taxonomy): domain Bacteria; phylum Actinomycetota; class Thermoleophilia; order Gaiellales; family F1-60-MAGs149; genus F1-60-MAGs149. The sequence continues at coordinate 494 of CAINDT010000277.1, read as the reverse complement.
GGCTGTCATTGGTCTCGCGCGGGGTCGTTTCATGATGCGGGACGCTTCATGACATGGTGGGCCCGGGCCCAACGTGTCCAAGGTGTGCGCGCCGACCGCTAGGGTTCTCGCATGCTCGGACGCGCCACGCTTACCCTTCCCGCCTCGCCCAGCGCGCTCGTGCTCGCCGACACCGTTGCTGCGGGCTTCGCGCGTGAGGCCAGCATCGGGGCCGCCGATGTGGCGCGTATTCAGCAGGCGGTTCGTTGTCTGGTCGCCTTCAGCGTCGAGCAGTCGTACGAGGGACGGGGTAAGGGCGACGTCGAGCTGAGTCTCGAGCTCGACCCGGCCGGCGTGCAGGTTGTCGTCCACGATTGGGGTCGCCCCTTCCGCGTGGCGGGTGGCGCTCATGGTCCGCTGCCGGAGGGTCTCGAAGCGGCTGCCGCAATTGATCCCGAGGCGCGCCTGATCAACCTGGCGGACCAGGGCAAGCGCCTCGTCCTGCGTGTCCCCGT
>CAINDT010000276.1 GCA_903847495.1 uncultured Actinomycetes bacterium | reverse complement strand
GTCGATGACCCGTTCTGCGAGGACCAGCGCCGCGTGCCAGGCGACGCCGAGGTCGTGCGCGTGCGGGGCATCGATGCGGACGAGCTGGGCTTCGCCGAGAGCCGTCTGCGCGGCGACCACAACCGGGAAAACGTCGCGGTCGCGGCTGCGCTGGCCCGCGCCGTCGGCGCCTCAGAGGCGGCGATCGCGGCTGCGGTGCGGGACTTTCAGCCGGTTGCGCACCGGCTTGAGGACTGCGGAGTGGTCGGCGGCGTCCGGCTCTGGAACGACTCCAAGGCCACCAACGTCGACGCCACGCTGAAGGCGCTGACCGCCTTTCCCGATGAGCCCGTGCGACTGATCCTCGGCGGCAGCGACAAGGGTGCCGATTTCGCGCCGCTCGCGGGTGCGTTACCCGGCCGGGTGCAACGCGTCTACCTGACGGGACCGGCCGGACGGCGCATGGCCGAGCCGCTGGCAGCGCGCGGGGTGGAGGCGGTGGTGTGCGACGACTTCGACGATGCGGTGCGCCGGGCCACATCCGACAGCGCTCCGGGCGACCACGTGCTGCTCGCGCCGGCCTGCGCGAGTTTCGATGAATTCACGGATTACGTCGCGCGAGGCGAGCGGTTCCGTGCGCTCGCCGTCGAGCTCGGCGCCTGCTGAGAGGCGGAGGGGATGCCGCGCGAGCGGCGAACCCTCCGGTGATGCGGAGTGTCAATCCTCTCAGGCTCGTGCGCACCGGCGAGCACCCGCCGCCGACGTCCTCTGCGTCGCGGCGTGAGCTGCCGCTCGAGGCGCAGGTGCTCCTGATCGTCACGATCTGCCTCGCGGTGTTCGGCCAGCTGATGGTCTACTCGGCCTCCAGCGCGTACGCCATGACGCACGCCGAGTTCAACTTCGACTCGCTGTACTTCACGAAGTCCGGCGTGCTCTACACCTTGGCCGGTCTCGGGCTCTTGGTGGCCATGATCTTCGTTCCGGCCGGCTGGCTCAAGCGGCTCGCACCGATCGTCTTCGTCGCCTCGCTGATCGGGCTCGCGGCCGTGCGTCTGCCGGGCGTCGGGGTGACCGCCAACGGCGCGGCACGCTGGCTCGCGGTCGGGCCGCTCACGGTGCAGCCTTCGGAGTTCGCGAAGTTCGGCACGCTGCTGGTGGTCGCGCTGATCCTCGCCAATCGCCGCAAGCCGCCGGAGACGATGAAGGAGCTCGCGATGCCGCTTGGGCTGCTCGTCGGGTTCGTCTGCGCGTTGATCATGATCCAACCGGACCTCGGCACGACGCTCGCCGTGATGATCATGGTCGTCGCCCTGCTTGTCGTGGCGGGCGTGCGCCTGCGGCTGCTCGCGCAACTGGTCGCTATCGGCATCGCGGTGGGAGCGGTGCTCATCTACGCAGCGCCGTATCGCCGCGACCGCATCTTCGCCTTCCTCGATCCGTGGGGTCAGAGCGCCGATGGCGCCTATCAGGTGGTACAGGCGATGATCGCGATCGGCTCCGGCGGCATCTTCGGCGTCGGTCTCGGCGGCAGCGTCCAGAAGGTCAACTTCCTGCCCGAGGCGCACACCGACATGATCTTCGCCGTGATCGGTGAGGAGCTCGGGCTGATCGGCGCGCTGATCGTGGTGGGCCTGTTCGCCGCGTTCGCCTGGGCGGGGTACACAATCGCCTCGCGCACCGTCGATCCCTTCCAACGCCTGCTGGCGGCGGGGGCGACGGCGCTGATCGTCGGTCAGGCGATCGTCAACCTCGGTGCCGTCATGGGCATCCTGCCGCTGACCGGCATCCCGCTGCCGTTGATCTCGTACGGCTCGTCGTCGCGCCTCGTGATCCTCGCCCTCGTCGGCATCCTGATCGCCATCAGTCGCGAGCCCCAGCTCGTGCCGCGCCCACGGCGCACCACGGCGCCGGATCCGGACGCGCCCACGCCGAAGAAGCCGCGAGCGCCGCGCAAGCGCCAGCCGGTGCGGGCCTAGCGCCTCCGCACGGTGGACTAGCCTTGGAGGCATGCCGGTGCGGATCCTGATCGCCGCAGGCGGAACGGTGGGCCACGTTGCGCCCGCCCTGGCCGTCGCCGCTGAGCTGCGCGCACGCGGAGCCGACGTCACGTTCGCCGGGACGCCGAACCGCATCGAGGCGGAGATCGTGCCGGCACACGGGTATTCGTTCCTCCCGTTCGAGGTCTCCGGGTTCCCGCGCTCGGCGAGCCTCCAGCTCGTCAAGGCGCTGGGAAAGTCCGTCGTGGCGCCGTTCTCCTGCTCGGGGATCATCAAGCAGGTTCGGCCCGATGCCGTCTTCGGCGCCGGTGGTTACGTGGCCGGGCCGATGCTCGCGGCCGCTCGTCACCATCGCCTGCCGTCCGCACTCAGCGAGGCCGACGCGCGCATCGGTCTCGCCAACCGGCTCGCCGCGCCCCTGGTCGACCGCGTGTTCCTCGCGTTCCCCGTCGCCGGGCGCACACCGCCGAAGTACCTCGTGACCGGTCGCCCCGTCGATCGCGCCTTCATCGATACGACGCGGGCGCAGGGGCGCGCCGCACTCGGGCTCGCCGAGGACGAGCAGGTCGTGGTGGCGTTCGGTGGCTCGCTCGGCGCGGGACCGATCAACGACGCGCTGCGCCTCGCCTACGACGACGGCGTCCCCGTCGGTCAGCGGGTGGTCCTCGTGGCCGGCCGCGGCAAGGTCCGGGCTGGATCTGCTCCCGAGCGCTTCGACGAGCTCGAGTTCACCGGCGAGATGGCGAACCTGCTCGCCGCGGCCGACGTCGTCGTGGCGCGCTCGGGCGGCTCGGTCTACGAGGTCGCAGCCGCGCGCCGTGCCGCGATTCTCGTGCCGTGGGCCGGCGCCGCCGATGATCACCAGAGCCTCAATGCTGCGCCGTTCGCGGAGGCCGGCGCGGCGGTCGTGATCCCCGACGCCGCACTGACGGCGCACGCGCTGCGCGCGTCGATCGACCGCATCCTCGGTGACACCACCCGACGCGTGGCGATGGAGACAGCCATGGCGACCCTGGCGAAACCCGATGCGGCGCGCGCGATGGCAGACGTCCTGTTGGAGCTGGCGGAGGGGCGCGGATGAGCGTGCATTTCGTCGGTGTCGGCGGTGCCGGCATGAGCGGCATCGCCCGCGTGCTCGTGCAGCGCGGCGAGCAGGTGACCGGCTGTGATCGTTCGCTCAGCCCGTTGCTCAAGCGCCTCGCGCAGGACGGCATCACCTGCCACGTTGGGCACGACCCGTCGCATCTCGACGGCGTCGATCGCGTGATCGTCTCGGGGGCGATCCCCGACGACACGCCCGAGCTCGAGCGCGCCCGTGAGCTTGGCCTGCCGATCCAGCACCGCGCCGAGGCGCTCGCAGACATCCTCCGCAGCCACGAGCGGCGCGTCGTGGTGACCGGCGCCCACGGCAAGACGACCACGTCCTCGATGCTGGCCTTCGCCGCCGTCGAGCTCGGCCTCGATCCCACTTTCGTGGTGGGCGGCGAGGTGCGCCAGCTCGACACCAACGCCCGCGGCGGGGCTGGCGATCTGGCGATCGTCGAAGGCGACGAGTCGGACCGCTCGGTTCGGCAGCTGCCGGCGACGATCGGAGTCGTCCTCAACGTGGACTTCGATCACCTCGATCACTACTCCTCGGTCGAGGACGTCGTCGCCCTGCTCGACGCGTGGGCCCGCACGATTCCCGCCGACGGGTTCGTCGCGGTCGGCGACGGGGTGGAGATCGAGCCGGTGGCCGAGGTCGGGCGCTTCGGCGTCGGACCGGGTGACGGCCTACGGGCGCTCGATGCCGTCACCGATAGCGCCGGCGCATCGTTCCGTCCCTCGCGCGGCCCCGAACGCGTCCAGCTCGCCGTGCCCGGCGTCCACAACGCCGGCAACGCCTGTGCGGCCGCGCTGGTGCTCGAGCGGCTCGGCGTGCCGCTTGACGAGGCCTTTGCCGCGCTCGAGCGGTTCACGGGCGCGGGACGTCGCTTCGAGATCATCGGGTCGGCCTTCGGGTACACCGTCGTCGACGACTACGCGCACCATCCGACCGAACTCGTCGCCGCGATCGCCGCGGCGCGCGGTCGCAATCCCCAGCGCCTCGTGGTGCTGTTCCAGCCGCACCAGCCCTGGCGTACCAAGGCCTTCAGTGCGGAGTTCGCCGCGGCCCTCAGCGCTGCCGACTACGTCGTCGTCCTCGAGACGTACGTGGCGCGAGGTGCGCCGGATCCGGAGGCGAGCGCCATGCGCATCGTCGAACAGGTGCAGGGGCCGCACGCGAGCTTCGTGATCGATGCGCCACGTGCCGTCAAGGAGCTGCGCGGACTCGGCCGCAGCGGCGATCTGATCCTCTGCTGCGGTGCCGGCCCGGTCGACGCCATCGCCCGCGAGGTTCTGTACGGATGACCGTCTTGCCCGCCGGCGTCGGCCGTGACGTCCCGCTCAGCCGCTTCACGACGATCGGCACGGGCGGTCCTGCCGCGTACCTCGGCGAGCCGACCGACGATCAATCGCTGGTGGAGATGCTGCGCTGGGCCCGCGACGAGGGGCAGGCGATCGCGGTGATCGGTCTCGGCTCCAACCTGCTGCCGGCCGACAGCGGCTTCGACGGCCTTGTCCTGCGGCTCGCCGGTGAGTTGACGCGCATCGAGGTGGGCGCGGCCGGAGCGGTGCTCGGCGGCGGCGCTTCGCTGGCCGCAGCCGTCCGCAAGGTGGGGGACGCCGGACTCGCCGGGTTCGAGTTCGCCTGCGCGATTCCCGGCACCATGGGCGGTGCGGTGCGGATGAATGCCGGTGCGTACGGGCGCGAGATCGTCGATGTGCTGATCAGCGCCACGGTCTGCAGTGCCGACGGCAGGCGCGACGTGCCGGCCAGCGACCTGGGGCTGACCTACCGCCACTCCGACCTCCAGTACGGCGAGATCGTGACTGCCGCGGAGATCGCCCTCACGCCAGATGACCCGGCCGCCATCAAGGACCGCGTGCGCGAGTACCAGGGCCGACGCACAGCGGCCCAGCCGCGCAAGGCGCGCACGTTCGGCAGCGTCTTCAAGAATCCCGAGGGTGAGCGCACGAGTGGACAGCTGCTGGAGGCCTGCGGCCTCAAGGGCTATCGCGTGGGTGGCGCGCAGATCTCGGAGAAGCACGCCAACTTCATCGAGAACGTCGACGGGGCGACGTCGGCCGACGTCGTTGCGCTGATGACCGAGGCGCGCCGCCGCGCCAAGGACCAGTTCGGCGTCGAGCTGCACCACGAGGTGCAGACGCTCGGCGATATCGTGATCCCGCCTGTGTGAGCCGGCATACCAGCGGCGCGCGCCGTCCGTTCACTGCCGACTACGTTCCGCGATGAACCATGGCGACGACGGCCCGCACAGCCTCTGAGCGCAGTCTCTCCGCGGACGCGATTCGCGATGTCTGTGCGCGCCCGGCCGTCTTGCTGGCGCTCGGCGAGGCGATCCCAAGCGGCGCCGTGACGTGCGCGGCCGACCGCCGCCGCGCCGTGGCCGATGGCGTGGCGCGGGCCCTCGAGCTGGCGCTCGCTCTCGCGGCCGGTGACGGGCCGACACGACACGACGCGCTGTTGCTCGAGGAGGCGGAGCGTCGGCTATGGGAGCCCGTCACACTCGAGCTTGCCCGCGTCCTCCAGCGCACGGGGCCGGATGGGCTGTTCGCGTACCTGGTCGTCGACGGTGCTGCGCGCCGTGAGGCGTGGCGCGCCGACACGCAGCGCCGGCGGGCGGAGCCGTACGAGGCGCTGCCCACCGAGCTGCCGCTGCAGGCAGAGCGCGAGTCGCTCGATCTCGCGCGCTTCCGGCTCGAGGTGGAGCAGGCGGTCGATGTCACGGCGCGACGGGCTGGCGTCTCCGATGAGCTTGCCTACGGCATGGTAATGAGCGAGGTGTCCTATGCGGAGGCGGGCCGCCGTGCCGGGCGCTCGGCCAATGGCCTGTGGATGGCGATGGCGCGTCTGCGCCCCGAGTGGCGCGGCGTGGCCGAGCGTGGACGGGCCGCCGGCCTGGGCGGCGGCATTCTCGTCCGCGTGACGGATCGCACCGAGGTGACCGTCCGCCGCCTGATCCGCTGGCGCCTGATCGGCGGTACCGCGGCGGCGCTGCTCTTGGCCGGCGCGATCGGCGCGGCCGTCACCGCGAGCCTGTTGGAGGGCTCCGCGCCGAGCATGCGGGCACCGATCGAACCCGCGGTCGAGGCGTCAGCCCCCGCCGGTGAGGGGCCGTATGGCCCGATCGGCCGCATGCTCGCCATCGAAGCCGCCGCGCGCCTGCTCGGCGGCGGTGGGCGTATCGGCTCCGCCGTCCCGGCAGCCACGACGGACGGGCAGGCGCGTGCCGTGGGGGCATCGAGCGGCACCGGCACGTCCGGCGCCCGGCAGGCCGGGGCGTCCGCGGCACCTGCTGCGTCGTGCGGCCTCGGATCGGCGGCGCTCGCATGTCGCTAAGGCGCGCACTGCCGCTGGCGCTCAGCATCGCCCTGCTCGGCGCCGGCGCCGGCGCGGCGCAGGCCTCGCCGCTGGTCGTCTCGCCGCCGACC
>CAINDT010000275.1 GCA_903847495.1 uncultured Actinomycetes bacterium | reverse complement strand
TGGCGCTAGAAGCGCTGCTCGTTGCGCATGCGCGCCATCGCTGCGATCACGTCGGGCGGGACGCCGGCGGCCTCCGCCTCGGCGATCGGGTCGGGGCGCACCTCGAGCGAGGCGAGCACCTCGGGGCCGACCTCGCCATTCGAGACGGCGGCAACGACCATGAAGCGCTCGGCTAGTTCCTTGGCAGCGGCGGTCGACTGGTCGATGAACGTCTCGACCGACTTATCGAAACGCGCGCGGCCGCCGAACTCCTCGATCGTGTCGGGCGCCGCGTCGGCCCACTCCGTCAGCGTCTCGGCCGTCACCTCGATGTGGAACTGCAGGCCCCACGCGCGGTTCTGCACGCGAAACGCCTGATGCGTCGACTCGTTCTGCGCCAGCAGCGTCGCGCCGGGCGGGGCGCGGAAGCCGTACCAGTGCCACTCGAAGCCGAAGAACGGGCGAGGCAGTCCGGCGAACAGGAGGTCGTCCGCCGCGTCGGGCAGCAGGCCGACGTCGGCGAAGCGCGCCACCTCCGGCACCTCGACCTTGCCGATCTGGCCGCCACAGGCGCGGGCTAGGAGCTGGCCGCCGAGGCACACGCCGAGGATCGGGATACCTACGTCGAGCGCCTCCTCGAGCAGATCGAGCTCGGCCGCAAGCCACGGCTCGGCGTGATCCTGATCGGGATGCGCGGTGCCGCCGAGCGACACGATCGCGTCGATGCCATCGAGGTCGGGGCGCTCTGGATGCGTGTACGTCTCCCAGCGCTGCACGGAACCCGCGCGCTCGATCGGCTCGAGCAGCGCGCCCGGGTAGCCGTCGTGGTCGTGCTGGATGATCAGCGTCCGCATGCCGTCTCCTTCGCGTTCGTCCTACGCGTGGCCGTGCTGGCGGGCGATCTCGACGAAGCGTCGTGCGAGCGCTGCTGCCGCCGCCGCGTTGCCGTCGACCAGCGCGTCGGTGTCCGCGCGCATCGCGTCCTTGTCCACGCCGTGCTCGTCGAGGTTCCACTCCCCGACATCCATCCACCAGTCGACCGTCTTGCGGTCCACCTCGATGTGGAACTGCAGACCCCACGCGGCCGACCCGACGCGATACGCCTGATTGCCCGCGGCGTTGATCGCGAGCGGCACGGCGTCGGGCGGCATCTCGAAGTTGTAGTGGTGCCACTCGAACGCGCGGTAGCCCTGGCCGAGCGGCCCCAGCAGCGGGTCGGCCACGCCGGCCTCGTTGAGGCCGATGTCGAACCAGCCCTGCTCCGTCGTGGACGGGCCGACGCCGGCGCCGGCCGCGCGCGCCAGGATCTGGCCGCCGAAGCACACGCCCAGCATCGGCAGATCGCGCTCCAGCCCCTCCCGCAGCAACCGCAGCTCCTGTGGGATCCACGGGTAGCGATCGTCCTCGTCGGGCATGGCCACGCCACCCATCAGCACGACGGCGTCGTACGGTGCGAGGCTCTCCGGGGCGGGGTCCTCGAACGTGCGCCAGAGGTCGACCTCGCCGGCGCCGTGGAAGGCGTCGTGGAATGAGCCGAGCAGGTTCGTGTGGTCGTGCTGGATCTGAAGCGTGCGCACGGCGGCAGTGTACGGGGCGCGCGTGCGTCGGGTGACGGGTGCGATGGCGTACCCTCGTCATGTGGGGGCGAAGCAGGCATCGAAGCTGGATCTCGCACTGCTCCTCACGCTCACGACGATCGTCCTCTGGGCGCTCAACATCCCCGTCGTCAAGATCGGCCTCGACGGGTGGAGCCCGATGGCGTTTTCGTTCATCCGCTTCGCCTCCGGCGGGATCATCTACGTCGCCTACGTGCTCTGGCGCGAGCGCTCGCTGCGGGTGCGACGCAAGGACATCCCGCTGTTCGTGATCGGCGGCGCGATCGG
>CAINDT010000274.1 GCA_903847495.1 uncultured Actinomycetes bacterium | reverse complement strand
TTCGGTCCCGAAGGCGCCGTCTCGACCGATGGTCGTTCGACGTGGCACCGCTCGCCGTGCCTCGGCCAGTGCGACCGCGGCCCGGCCGTGCTGATGATGGAGGCCGGCCTCGAGCCGTTCACCCGCACCTACGCACCCGCCTCGAGCGGCACCGCGTTCGCCTCGCTCGCCGAGGAGGAGGCGGTTGGCACCGAGCCGGCTGTGCCGAATCAGCTCGGCGACCCGAACCTGCGTCTGCTGCGTCGCGTCGGCGTCGTCGATCCCTGGAGCCTCGACGACTACCGCGCCAAGGGCGGCTACGACGCGATGCGCCGTGCCATCGCCCTCGGACCCGCGGGCGTGATCCGCGAGGTCAAGGACTCTCGTCTGATGGGCCGCGGCGGCGCCGCGTTCCCGACGGGCGTCAAGTGGGAGGCCGTCGCCCAGCAGCCGGCCCGCCCCAAGTTCCTCATCTGCAACGCCGACGAGTCCGAGCCCGGCACCTTCAAGGATCGCGTGATTCTCGAGGGCGATCCGTTCTCGCTCGTCGAGTCGATGACGATCGCGGCCTACGCGATGGGCATCGAGACGGGCTTCGTGTACCTCCGCGGCGAGTACCCCGAGGCCGAGCGCGCCGTTCAGAACGCGATCGATCAGGCGTACGACCGCGGACTGCTCGGCGATGACATCTTGGGCGAGGGCTTCACCTTCGACCTCGAGATCCGTCGCGGTGCCGGTGCATACATCTGTGGCGAGGAGACCGCGATCTTCAACTCGATCGAGGGCTTCCGCGGCGAGCCGCGCTCGAAGCCGCCGTTCCCGGTCGAGAAGGGCGTGTTCCAGAAGCCGACCGCGATCAACAACGTCGAGACGCTCATCAACGTGCTCGACGTGATCATGAAGTCCGGTCCCGGCTACGCCGAGATGGGCACGCAGGGCTCGACGGGAACCAAGCTGTTCTGCCTGTCCGGCTGCGTCACGCGGCCCGGTGTCTACGAGGTGCCGTTCGGCGGCACGCTCCGCGAGCTGATCGACATGGCCGGCGGTGTGCCCGACGGGCGCGAGCTCCAGGCCGTGCTGCTCGGCGGTGCCGCGGGCAGCTTCGTCCGCGCCGACGAGCTCGACATCGAGCTCTCGTTCGAGGCCGTGCGCGAAGCCAAGACGACGCTCGGTTCCGGCGTCGTGATGGTCTTCGACGACTCCGTCAACATGCACCGCATCCTGCAGCGCATCGCGCAGTTCTTCCGCAACGAGTCGTGTGGCCAGTGCGTGCCGTGCCGCGTCGGCACCGTCCGCCAGCAGGAGGCGCTCGCGCGTCTCGCCAACGGCAAGCCGCGCGAGTCGGTCGAGCAGGAGCTCGAGCTGATCGCCGAGATCGGCGGCTGCATGCGCGACGCATCCATCTGCGGTCTCGGTCAGGCGGCGTCCAGCGCCGTGGAGTCTGCCATCGACAGGCTCGGCGTCTTCAAGGGAGGTGTCCAGTGAGCGATCCCGTGATGATGACCCCCAAGCGGATGGTCGAGCTCGAGGTCGACGGCCAGGCCGTCAAGGTCTTCGAGGGCCAGACGCTGCTCGACGCGATCACGAAGGTCGGCACCGAGACGCCGACCCTGTGCTTCGGCGAGACGCTGCAGCCGAAGAACGCGTGTCGCGTCTGCGTCGTCGAGGTCGAGGGCGCGCGTGTCCTCCAGCCGTCGTGCTCGCGCAAGGCCGAGCCGGGCATGAAGGTGCATACGAACTCGGAGCGCGTCCGCGCGAGCCGCCGCATGGTGCTCGAGCTGCTCGCCTCCAGCGTGGACCTGTCCACGACGTCTGTCGCCCCGGAGTACCTCGAGGCGTACGAGGCCCGGCCCGAGAAGTTCGGTCCGCAGGCCCCGCCAGACACGCATCGCGACCACCATCGCGCCGGCCACAGCGCCGAGACCGACGGCCAGCTGGCCGCCACGGTCTACCAGGGCAAGAAAATCGACAACGAGCTCTACATGCGCGACTACTCGAAGTGCATCCTCTGTTACAAGTGCGTCGACGCGTGCGGTGAGCAGTGGCAGAACACGTTCGCGATTAGCGTCGCCGGCCGTGGCTTCGATGCCCGCATCTCGACCGAGTTCGTCGTCCCGCTTCCCGAGTCTGCCTGCGTCTACTGCGGCAACTGCATCCAGGTCTGCCCGACGGGCGCCCTGATGTTCAAGAGCGAGCACGACCTCCGCGAGGAGGGCGAGTGGCGCGAGGAGGAGCAGACGGTCACCACGACGATCTGCACCTACTGCGGCGTCGGGTGCAACCTCGAGCTGCACGTGCAGGACAACTCGATCGTCAAGGTGACGAGCCCGCCGGAGCACTCGATCACGCACGGCAACCTCTGCATCAAGGGCCGCTTCGGGTTCCAGCACGCTCAGGCGCGCGACGGGGCGAAGAAGTAGAGCGATGGGCACCGCCGAGCGACCACCGCTCGCCGGGCCTTCCGCCGAGGTGGGCGTGCTCCGGCTCGCCCGTGGGGAGAAGCCGGTCGAGAAGCGCGATCGCGTGGCGGGTGAAGAGCCGCTCGAGATCCGCGTGGGCGGACCAGGGGAGGCCTTCACGCAGGTCGCGGTGACGATGCGCACGCCGGGCGCCGACTTCGAGCTCGCGGCCGGCTTCCTGCTTACCGAGGGCCTCGTTGCCGACAACCACGAGATCGCCGACATTCGCTACTGCGAGGACGTCGAGGACGCGTCGCAGCAGTACAACGTCCTCAGCGTGCGCCTGCGCAAGCCGTTTGATGCGGCTGGTCTGCAGCGCAACATGTTCGCGTCGTCGAGCTGCGGCGTGTGTGGCAAGGCGTCGATCGACATGATCGAGGTCGCCTGCCGTGTGATCCCGGAGGGGCCGGTGGTCTCGTTCGAGACGCTGCTCGAGCTGCCCGAGACGCTGCGTGCCAAGCAGCGCCAGTTCGATCGCACGGGCGGCATCCACGCTACGGGGCTCTTCACGCCTGACGGCAAGCTGGTCGAATTGCGCGAGGACATCGGTCGTCACAACGCGATGGACAAGGCGATCGGCGCACGGCTGATGCACGGTGAGACGCCACTCAACGGCTACGTCGCCCTCGTCTCCGGCCGCGCGGGCTTCGAGCTGGTGCAGAAGGCTGCGGTCGCCGGCATTCCGATCTTGGCGGCTGTCGGTGCGCCGTCGAGCATCGCCGTCGATGCCGCCAAGCGCCTCGGCGTCACGCTCGTCGGCTTCCTGCGCGACGATCGCTGCAACGTCTACGCCCATACCGAGCGGATCGACGTCGGCCAGGCGTGAGTGCCGAGCCGACACCGCGCGAGGCGCGCATCCGCTGGCTCGCTGCGCTCGCCGAGGCCGGCTGGCTCGCGCCGCTCGCCGCCGAGGCCGTCGGTGTCGCGGACGCCGCGGGGCGCATACTCGCCGCCGACGTCGCGGCGGCCCGTGCGGTGCCCCCGGTGCGCGTCGCCGCGATGGACGGGATCGCCGTGCGCGCCGCTGACACCAGCGGTGCACCCACGCTGATCGCTGGCAGTGACTTCGCACCACTCGACACCGGCGCACCGATCCCCGACGGCTTCGATGCCGTCGTCCGTCGCGAGCAGGTTGCAATCGACGGCGCCGGTGCACACGTCGCTGTGGCCGTTGTTGCGGGTGCCGACGTACGCCCGCCCGGGGAGGACGTGCCGGTGGGGGAGATCCTGCTGCAGTCGGGTCACGCGCTCTCGCCCTTTGATGTCGGTCTGCTGGCCGCCGCTGGCCACACGACCGTCGAGGTGCGCCGCCGACCACGCGTGGCGGTGATCCCGACGGGCGACGAGCTGCGCTCGCCTGGTGAGCCGCTCGAGGCGCATCACACGATCGACTCCAACTGCCCGATGCTCGCGGCGCAGGCTGCTGCCGACGGCGCCGTGCCGACGATTCATCCCCGCATTCCCGACGATCCCCATCGCCTCGGCGAGGAGGTGATGCGCGCCGTCCTGCAGAACGATCTCGTCTTGCTTGTCGCCGGCTCGTCGCGCGGCCGCCGCGATCACTCGCGCAACGTCCTGGCCGAACTCGGCGACATCGCCGTCGATGGCGTGGCCGTGCGGCCGGGGCACCCGGTGCTGCTCGCCGTGGTGGGTACGACGCCGGTGATCGGCGTTCCCGGATATCCCGTCTCGGCGGCCTTCACGTACGAGCTCTTCGCCCACCCGCTGCTGTGCGATCTCGTCGGCCGCCCGGCGGAGCGGTCGTCGGTGGCAGTGGTGCTCGACGGCGACGCCGGCGGGCGCGACGACTCCGAGTGCATGGTCGCCGTGCGTTTTGCCGCCGGGGCCGAGCATCAACTGCACGCCACACCGCTGTCGCGGCGGGCCGCCGCGCTCCACTCGTTGGCGCAGGCCGACGGCTACATCGTCGTGCCGCCCGGCCCGGGGATCGCGGCGGGCACGACCGTGCCGGCTTTCCTGCTGCGCGATCGCTAGGCTCCGGCCATGGCCACCAAGCGCACCAAGGTCAAGCGCCTGCCCAAGCGCGGGCACTACGACCGCCCCACCATCGACGCCATCCTCGACGAGGCGATCCTCTGCCATATCGGCTTCGAGGTCGACGGCCAGCCGTACGTGATCCCCTCGCTCCACGCCCGCGTTGGCGACGTGCTCTACCTGCACGGCTCGGCGGCGAGTCGGATGATGAAGCGTCTGGCCGAGGGCGTGCAGTGCTGCGTGACCGTCACCCTCGTCGACGGCGTCGTGCTGGCGCGCGCGGTGTTCGACCAGTCGATCAATTACCGCTCCGTCGTCGTGCTCGGGCAGGCCCGCCTCATCAACGAGCCGGCCGAGAAGCTGGTGGCCCTCGAGGCGCTCACCGACCAGCTCGTCCCTGGCCGCTGGGCCGACACGAAGCCGCCGACGCGCCAGCAGCTGAAGGCCACGAGCATCCTCGCGCTGCCACTCGACGAGGCCAGCGCGAAGATCCGCACCGGTCCGCCCGGCAACTACCCCGAGGACGCTGAGGAATGGGCCGCGACGTGGACGGGCGTGATCCCGATCGCGCAGGCCGTGGGTGCGCCGATTCCAGCGCCCGATCTCCCCAAGGGCGTGAAGGTGCCGAAGCCCGTCGCCGAGTACGGCAAGCGCTTCTCCCGCTAGGCGTCGTCGCCGCGCAGCTCGTCGAGCGTGGCCCACTCGAGCATGCGTGCGTGCGTTGCCTCGAGCACGATGTCGGGCGCACAGCCGGCATCCTTCGCCTCGCGCCAGCGGTCTGCGCAGAGGCACCAGCGGTCGCCCGGTTTGAGGCCGGGGAAGTCGAACATCTCGATCGGCATCGTCAGGTCGTTGCCGCGCTCGCGCGAGAAGGCCAGGAACTCCGCGGTCATGATCGCGCAGACGATGTGGACGCCCTTGTCCTCGCTGCCCGTGTCGCAGCAACCGTTGCGGTAGTACCCGGTCATCGGGTCAAGCGAGCAGGCTTCGAGCGGTGTGCCGAGGACGTTGAGTGCCATGGCGGCAGTGTACGTGTGCCCATCGCGTCCAACTAGACTGGCGCGATGCCGACCGTCGAGGAGGTTCTGCGCACCGGGCCGGTGCTGAGCGAGGCGTCGATCTTCGAGCGCCTGCGCCGCACGCCCGGGATCGAGTTCGACCCCGAGGTCGGAATCGGCGCGCTTGTCACTGACAGCCGCTGGCAGCCGGCGCTCTGGGAGATCCATCGCGGCTATCTCGACATCGGCCTCGACGCTGGCCTGCCCGTGCTGCTGCAGACCGACACGTGGCGTGCACATCCGCTGCGCGTGGCGCGCTCGCGCTTCAGCGATCGCGACCTCAACGCCGAGAACGCGCGGATGCTCCGCGACCTGCGGCACACGGAGGCCGAGCGTGGCGGCACCGTCATCATCGGTGGGTTGGTAGGCCCGCTTGGCGACGGCTACGGCGGCGACATCGCGCCGAGCGCCGAGGTGGCGCAGACCGAGATGCGCGCGCAGGTCGAGGAGCTCGAGACCGCCGGTGTGGATGTGCTGATCGCCGGCACGCTGCCGAACGCGGAGGAGGCGTTGGGCATCAGTCGCGCTCTCGCTGCTTCGACGCTGCCGTACATCGTCGGTGTCGTGGTGCGCCCCGACGGCACGCTGCTCGACGAGACGCCGCTACGCGAGTTCGTCGATCGCGTCGACAACGGCACCAAGCGCCCGCCGCTTGGCTACGCACTCAACTGCGTGCACCCCACGATCGCCGGCGAGGCGTTGGACGCCGAGCCGATCGGCGACCGCGCGATCGGTCTGTTCGCCAACGCGTCAGCGCTGTCGCCGGAGGAGCTCGACGGGCGGGACGAGATTGACGCCTCGTCGCCCGCGACGTTCGCAGCCGAGCTGATCGCGACGGGCAAAGAGCACGGACTGTCGATCCTCGGCGGCTGCTGCGGCACCGACGATGCGCACCTGCGCGCCGT
>CAINDT010000273.1 GCA_903847495.1 uncultured Actinomycetes bacterium | reverse complement strand
GCCGCATGGCGGCTAGACCTCCCAGGTGTAGCGGTACACGCCGGCCCAGGCTGGGTTCAAGCGAATCGTGCCGAGGCAGGAGAAGTTCGTGGACTCGGTGGCAAAGGTGCAGCCGAAACCGCCGGAGATGCGGTCGGCGTCGAAGAAGCCACCGGCGCCGATGTACGCGTGATACGCAGACGAGGACGACGTCTTGTACACCGACACACCGAAGGTCAGGCCGATCGTGACGGTGCGCTTGAAGCGCTTGTTCTTGTACTTCTTCGAGATGGCGCGAGTCTTCGCGAGGAGGACGTGCCCGAGCAGGGCTTTCGTGTAGGTCTTCTCGGCCTTGGCGAGCTGCCAGCCGTTGTCGTTGCTGCCCTGGGTCAGCTCCTCGAACGTGCCACCGTCGCCGTCGAGGCGCATCTCGAGCATCCCGTCGTAGATCTCGGACGGCGACTTCTCGTGCCGGATGTGGATCTTGAAGCCGAACTCCGTGACCGTGCCTCCGACCATCTTGAGCGAGATGTCGTGCAGCGTGTACGTCGTCTTCTTCATCACGAGCGTTCCGCCGGCGGTTGCGCTGGAGACCACGTAGGACGCATTGCCGCTCGCCGGGATCGAGGTGTTGGCCTTGAAGTGAAACGCCGTGATCTGGAACGTCGCGGTCTTGAATACGAGATCGGCACCCGTTACGTGCAACTGGAGCTCATACGCCCCGTTGGGCGCACTCACGTAGGAATCCGTCGTGAACGTGCCGATGCTCGACTTCATCGTGCCCTGCAGGTGGACCTTCGGCGAGAGGGTCGAGACGGAGATCTTGACGTGCGGATAGGTGGTGCCCCCCAGCACGAGGTCGTTGACCTCGGCCGATCCCTCGAAGCCCCCCTTGTTCGCGTAGAGCGTGACGTTGAAGGTGGAGTTCCCGAGCACGTACCCGGTCAGCAGCATGTTGACGTGCATCGCGCAGCCGGTGTTCTTGATCGAGCCGCTGACGTGGTCGAGGTTGACCGCGGTGGCGTTCGTCGATGGCGCGCCGGGTGCCGAGTTCGCGGCAACGCTGAGCTGCCAATGGCACTCGTTCTCCCACGTCAGCGTGGCGTCGAGCGTGCTGCCCGAGCCGGCCTCGAGCGCAACCTGCGCGGTGAGGACGCCGTTGGCATCGGCCGTCACCTTGATGGACTTCGCCACCGCCTTGGGCTGGCCCGTCGCCGGATCCTTGAACAGCGCCACGTTGGTCAGCTCGGTGCCGACCGGCGGGATCGCCTGCCCGAAGAACGTCGTCGTCGCGGTGCGGGAGATGGAGCGGGTGGCAGCTCCCGCCGTGGCGGTCAAGAGCAGGGTCGCCGCCATCACGAGCAGCACGAGGGAAATGCGAGTCTTCATTCGCTGATCGTGTCAGGCAGGTCGGGGCGCTGTCAATGCCATGGACTCACGCCTGCTCGAGCGGCGCCATCGTCAGACCCCGCTCGCTCAGCTGCTCGTGGTAGAGCTCGGCCAGCTCCTGGTGGCCCGTCCAGACGATCGCCTGGCCCGCCTTGTGGATGCGGTTGGCGAAGGCCATGCCCTTGGCGTAGTCGACACCCGGGATGACGGCGGCGAGCGAGCGGGCCACGCCCTCAAAGGTGTTGTGGTCGTCGTTGAGGACGATCACGCGCCAGGGCGGACCGAGCTCCGTGCCGCCGCCGGTGCCGCGGCGCTCGACGACGTCGGGCGAGACGCTCACTGCCCGTCGCCCTCGAACGTGGCGATCAGCGCCTCGGCGACCACGCGCATGGTGCGCCCCGTCTTCTGACTCGCCGCGCGGATGCGGCGGAAGGCCTCGGCCTCGTCGATGCCATCCTTCTGCATCAGGATCCCCTTGGCGCGCTCGACGGCCTTGCGGGAGGCGAGCGCCTCGGCCAGATCAGCCGCCTCGTTACGCAGCGCCGAGAGCTCCTCGAAGCGGGCGCGGGCCGTATCGAGCGCGGGCAGCAGATCGACCTCGCGAAACGGCTTGACGAGGTAGGCGAAGGCGCCGGCCTCCGACGCGCGCGTGACGAGATCCTGCTCGGCGTAGGCCGTCAGCATCACGATCGGCACCGGCTTGCGGTCGGTGATCTGCCGCGCCGCCTCGATGCCGTCCATGTGCGGCATGCGCACGTCCATCACGATCAGCTCGGGGTCGTGCTCCTCGGCCAGCGCGACCGCCTCCTGCCCGTCGCGCGCCTCGGCCACGACCTGATGGCCGGCCTTCTCGAGCAGCGTGCGCACATCGAGGCGGATGATCGTCTCGTCCTCGGCGATCAGGATCCTCACGCGCGACTCCACGTCAGTCGTGCGCGAACACCGGGGGAGCCGTCCTCGAGCACGAGCTCGCCACGCAGCTGGTCGGCTGCGAGCGCCCGCGCGATCTTGAGCCCAAGCGACTGCTCCGGGGTGAAGCCCGCCGGCAAGCCGGGACCGGCATCGGCGACGATCAGTTCGATCGTGCCCGCCTCCTCGTGCAAGGCCACGCGCACGTCGCCGCCGCCGTGCTCGTGCGCGTTCGCGTAGAGCTCGGAGAAGATCAGCGCGACGGCGGTCGCCGTGTCGCCCGGTACTTCAACGTGCGCGATCTCCTCCGCTGCGGCGGGCGTGCCCAGCCCGTGGCCGAGCATCGCCGAGACGCGGCGGATCAGATCGCTCAGATCAACATCGCCCTCGCGGCTGGCCGTCAACAGGTCGTGCACCTCGGCGATCGAGAGGATGCGGTCGACGGAGTCGGCCAGCGCGCGCTGCGGGTCGGTGCCGCTCGCGCGCAGGCGCAGCAGCGAGGCGACCGTCTGCAGGTTGTTCTTGACGCGGTGATGGATCTCCTGGGCGACGATGCCGCGCATCACCCCGCGGCTCGACTCGACGGCAGTAGCCGCCTGGTTCGCCACAGAACGCAGCAGCATCCGCTCCTCGCTGGTGAACGGCCGGCGACCCGGCGTCGTTGCGACGAGCGCGCCGACGCGGCGGGCCTTCCAGAGCAATGGCAGCGCGAACACGCCGTCGGCATCCAGCGGCGCGGTCTCCGCGAGCGACACGAGCTCAACGTCGGCCGGGCCCTCCGTCGAGGAGCGGTTCGCCATCGTCGTGCCCTCGGGGCCATCGACGATCAGCGCGCAGACCTCGGCGTGCGCGGCTTGCGCGGCGGCCTCCGCGATGTGCGCGAGCGCCTCCTCGAGGTAGAGCGACTCGGCCACCGCCTGGGAGATGCTGCCGAGCGCCTCGAGCTCCGCCACGCGACGCTGCGAGCGCTCGTAGAGGCGCGCGTTCTCGATCGCCTGCGCAACCTGCCGCGCGATCGTCTCGAGCAATTCGATCTCGTCGGGGTGATACTCGCGCGGCTCGACGGTACGGACGTTCATCGCACCGGCAAGGCGTTCGCGGCGATCGAGGATCGGTACGGCGAGCAGCGACTGGAAGCGGCGCTCCGGCAGGTTCGGGAACTCCTTGAAGCGCGCGTCGAGATGCGCTTCCGCAGCGATCGCGACCGGCTCCCGCGTCTCCGCCGCCCACCCCGTCAGCCCCTCGCCGACCTGCATCCGCGGCGGCCCGGCCGTGGCCTCCACGTGCGTACCGTGCACGGCCTGCAGGACGAGATCGTTGGTCGCCTCGTCGTACGCGTAGACGAAGCAGGCGTCCGTGCCGAAGGCGCGCGCCACGGCAACCGCCACGGCACCGGTCACCTCGGCCAGATCGAGCGAGCTGGTGACGGCCTCGACCGTCTCCGACAGCAGGCCGAGGTGCCGGACGGCGCGGGACGTGGATGGAGTCTCGGGTGCGCTCATGCCAACCGGTCGCGACGGTAGCACCTGTGCACGTGCCGTCCCTGCGCTCAGGCCGCGAACGGCAGCTCGGTCGTGTCCTCGACGAACGCGAGCGCACGGGCCGGCAGGTACGGATGCCAGACGGACGGAATCGAGCGCGTCCCGAGCGTGAGGTAGAGATCCGGGTGCGGCGCGCGGGGTGCTCGGCGCAGCGGCATGCCGGCCTCGTGCGGGAGCCGGTCGCTCTTGCGCAGGTTGCACGGCGCGCACGCCGTCACCACGTTGTCCCAGCTCGAGCCACCGCCACGGGAGCGCGGCACGACGTGGTCGAGCGTGAGGCGCGCGCGGCCGCCACAGTACTGGCACGTGTGCTCGTCACGCGCGAACAGCGCGCGGCGGGTGATGCGCCGAGACGTGAAGTGCGGCACCCGCACATAGGAGACCAGCCGGATCACGATCGGGTGCGGCAGCGTCGTGGAGGGCGAGCGGATCTCCCGCTCCGGATCGGCCTCGAGCACCTCGGCCTTGCGCGACAGGATCAGGCTGCAGGCACGCCACAGCGTCGTCACGTTGAGCGGTTCGTACGTCGCATTCAGCACCAGAACCGAGCCGGCCATGCGCCGAGGGTACTCCTCGTCCTCCCGCGGCTTCCCCGAATCGCCACGATCGGCGATCACGTTCGGATTGGGGTCAGACCCCAATCCGAACCTGATCCTCGACCGGACCCTGATCAGCGAAGGGCGTGCTGGACGGCGCGCAGCTCCTCGGGCGTCAGCTCGAGCGAGCCGGCGCCACCGCGCAGGACGTCCTTGACGAAAACGCTCGTCGAGCTGCCTGCGTGCACCGCGCTGATCACGATGCCGGAGCCGTGCCGGTCGAGGAGCGCGAGCGAGGAGGAGCGTCGTCCCTCCTCATCCTCGTTCGCGTCGAAGCGGACGATCGAGCGGCGCCGCAGCAGCACGTCGAGCGCGCCAAGGGCGGAGACGACCTCGTCGCGCAGGCGGGCCTCGTCATGCTCGAGGCGCTCCATGCGCGCCTGCATGCCGACGGCGAACTCGACGAGATCGACGGGCTCGCCATCCAGCAGCGCCTGCTCCGCCTGCCGCAGCCGGTTCGACCAGCGCAGCATCCGCACCGCGAGCACCAGGGCGATCAGCGCGACGACGATACCGACGCCCGCGACGACGAGCGCCACCGTGCCCTGCAGCTCCGTGGTCACCGCCTGCGACTCCCTACGCGGGCTTCAGGCGGAACTGGATCTGATAGACGCCGATGTTGTTGTCGATGTTCTGCTCGCCCGGCACCTTCTCGACCGTCACTTTGGCGGTGACGACGCTGTCGAAGACGATGTCGGACAGGCCGAACGGAATCTCGACGGTGCCCTGAGCACCCGGATCGAGCGTCGTGATCTCGCCCGTCGGCAGCGTGCGGTCGTCCATGCCCTTGGCGCGCAGGACGACGTTGACCTTGACGGAGACCTCGGTGGCGTCACCGGAGTTCTGCACGGTAATCGCGAGCGACATGTCGTTGGCGCTGTCGACCTCGTTGACCGACGCCGGATCGAGCTGCGTGCCGCCCGGGTTGAAGAGCGTGCTGATCAGCGTCGTGCCGTGCAGCACACCCGCACCGGTATCGCCCGTGACCGCGCCCTCGGTGCTGGTGATCACGTTGCCCTCGGCGTCGGTGCTCGTGACGACCGTGCCGCCACCATCGACCGGCACGCCGCCGAGCAGCGCGTTGAGGATCGACTGCATGCGCTGCGGCGCGGCGAACTCGATCAGCTTCGGATCGACGAACTGCGAGTCCTCGACGGTGGCGTTGATCGACCGCTGTGCGAGGACCTGCTTAACCGGCTCCTGGTAGGAGTCGGAGTAGACGACGTCGGAGGCGATCAGGCGCTGGAAGGTCGCGGCGACGGCCGCCGACTGCTCAAGCGGGACCTGGCCGGTCGTGCCCGCCGAGGTGAACGCATCGCGCAGCGCCTTCTGGAGGCCCTGCAGACCGCTGACGCGGTACTGCATGGACTGAACGAGGAACGGCTTGTACGACGACACGCCATCCGGCGCGCTCAGATCGGCGGCGTTGCGGGCGATCTGCTGCTGCGACTGGATCTCGCGCGTGAGCGACTTGTCGAGACCGTCCGGCGTCTGGCCGGCGGTCAGGATCGCCGCAGAGAACTCGGAGCCGACGGTACCCGACGCCTTGGCGACCTCGTTCGACTGCGAGACGTAGCTCTGGTACGAGGAGACCTCGCGGTCGCGCTGGCAGCGCTGCACCAGGAAGTAGCCGGCGACGAGAACGATCAGGATGCCGATGACGAGGACGAGCAGCCGCTGCGGGCCCTTGCCCTTGGGCGTGCTCGGCATCGAGGGCCGCTTGCGCGCGCTGCGCGACGGCGGAGCCTCGTCGAGCTCGTAGTCGTCGTCGAAGAAGGAAAGGAAAGCGGGCATAGATGGCGTACGGAGAGCCGTGCAGCCTCCGCATTTCGCCACATTATCACCCGTTCCTGCCGGGAACGACGGTCAGAGCCGGTGAGCGTCCATCCGCTGAGGAGCACGTCGCGCACGCGCGCAGTCCCACCGCTCTACCCCGAGGGCATCGTCGCGGACCGCTTTCGGATCATCGAGACCATCGGCGTCGGCGGTAGCGCGACCGTCTTCGAGGCCGAGGATCTCCAGACCGGCGAGCTGATCGCCCTCAAGGCGATCCCCGCCCAGGAGAAGCTGCGCAAGCGTGCCCGTCGCGAGATGCAGTGCGCCGGCACGCTCGATCACGGCGCGATCGTGAAGATGCGCGGCAG
>CAINDT010000272.1 GCA_903847495.1 uncultured Actinomycetes bacterium | reverse complement strand
CGGTGATCATCAGCATCGCGACGACCGGCTTCCTGTCCGGCCTCACCTACGGCATCGTCGCCGTCGTCATGACGCTGATCGGTCTCTACGCGTCGTGGGTGATCTTCGATCCGAGCAAGCCGATCGCTGAGGCCAAGTAGCCTCACGTTTCAACGCGATAGCCGCTCGGCTGATCGCGCTTGACGACGCGAAGGCCTCGAGGTGGCTCGGTCGGAAACGACCGAGCCACCTCGAGGTGATCCCGTCGCCCTACGTCTCCTCGGCGTAGCCGGCCTCGAGCTCGAGCTCCTGCTGCTTGCGCGGGAAGCCGAACCACGTGACGAGCAGGCCGACCGCCACGGCGATGATCGCGACGGCGATGGCCGCACCTGAGCCGGCGATGAAGGCCTGACGGGCGCCCTCGATGATCGCGTCGCTGTACTGCGGGAACTTCTGCGCGAGCACCTCCGCCCCGCCGAACGAGTCCTGCAGGATGCTCGCCGTCTCCTCGCTGATCTTGCTGCGCTGGTCGGGCGGCAGCGCGGCGAGCTGCGTGTCGACGGACGACGTGTACTCACGCGTCAGGAAGATCGCGAGGATCGACTGCATGACGGCCGCACCGAGGTCGCGCTGGAGGTCGGTCATGCCCGAGCCCATACCCGCGCGATGCGCCGGGACGGCAGCCATGATCGACCGCGAGGCCGGGGTGCCGGAAAGACCGATGCCGATGCCGATGACGCCGTAGGCGATGCCGACGGGCCAGTACGACGCGCCCTCGTGCCACGTGAACATCAGCGCGATGCCGATCAGCACGATCAGGACTCCGACGGCCATGGTGTAACGCGAGCCGCGGACGCGAATCATCCGCGCGGCGAGTGGCGAGACGAGCACCATGGTGATGCTGAGCGGCAGCGCCGCGACGCCCGCCTCGAACGTCGAGTAGCCGAGCACGTTCTGCACGTACTGCTGGCCGATGAACATCGAGCCGATGAGCGTGCCGAAGACGATCAGACCCGTCAGTGCCGCGACCCAGAAGATGCGGCGCGACGCGATCGCGAGATCGAAGAGCGGGTTCGGTGCGCGTCGCTGCCGCCAGAAGAAGAGCACGAAGCCGACGGCGCTGGCGAGCAGCACGATCAGGCCGAAGCGCACGTTCGCCGGGACCGACACGAAGTGCAGGCCGAGCGTCAGCAGCCCGATCGCGAGCACCGACAGCACGCCGCCGAGATGATCGACGGGCCGCGTCTCCTCGCCGAGCGAGCGCGGAATGAACACGAGCGCGAGCACGAAGGCGACGACGGCGATCGGCACCGTCAGCGAGAACGCCGACCCCCACCCGTACTGCTCGAGCAGGTAGCCGGCAATCGCGGGACCGAGCGCCGAGGCGCCGCAGCCGATACCGGTCCACATCGCGATCGCCCGCGTCTGCGTCTGGCCTCGGAAGAGCGCGACGACAATCGAGAGCGTGACCGGGAACGCCATGCCTGCCGCGATGCCGCCGCCGACACGCGCAACCACGAGGATCTCGATACTCGGTGCGAACGCCGCCAAGAGCGCCATCGGGATCGACAACGCGAGGCCGCCGATCAGCATCAGGCGCCGGCCGTAACGGTCGGCAACGGCACCGAGGTAGAGCACCGAGGCGGCCAGGCCGAGCGTGAAGCCGACCGCCACGAGGTTGAGTGACACCTGCGACGCCTCGAGGTCGCGGCCGATCGTCGGCAGTGCCACATTGGCGACCGACAGGTTCATGTTCGCAACCGCGGCGCCGAGGATCAGCGTCGCGAGGATCACCGCGCCACGCGGCGGCGACTCGGGTGCAGCGGCGCTCATCAGGACGAGACTGTAGCGTCGGCGTCGTCGCGGGCCTCGACCCGGCCGTCCGCGACGGCGGCCTGGAGCGCCGCGTAGTCCTGCTCGTTGCGGTCGGCGTAGGCCTCCGCAAACTCCACGAGCGCGTCCTCGAAGCGGCTCGACGAGCCCATGTACGCGCTGATGGCGACGCGATCGCCCGACCGCGCGTGCGCCTTGGCCAGGGTGCGCGCGCAGACGATGCCGTACAGCCCGAGCAGCTTGGGGTTCATCTGATCCACGTCGGCCGAGCCCTTCCAGTCGCGCAGCTGACGCCAGTAGTACTCGCGGCTCAGCGGGCCAGTGGCCCAGCCGAGGAAGGCGTCGCTGGCCGACTGCATCAGGCGCTGCCCGGCCACGACGCGCTGTCCGTGATGCGCGTAGGCCGTGGCGCCGAGGTACGGCTCGAACACCGAGGGACCGGCCTCCTTGACCTGCAGGAACAGCAGATCGTTCTCGTCGGCACCCTGCAGCAGCACGATCACGCAGCGCGTGCCGACCGAGCCGACGCCGACGACCTTGATTGCCGAGTCGACGTACGTGTAGCGATCGAGCAGCACGCGCACGTCGTCGCGCACGGACGCCAGGTAGTCGAGGAACACGTGACGCGCGAGGGCCTCGGGGTCTTCTCCCACCAGGTCACGCAAGTCTCGCAGCGGCACGATCAGCGGCGGGTCGGCGACGATCCGGCGGCGACCATCGACGACCTCGGTGAACCGCGAGACCGCCTGCAGATGGTCCTTGCCGCGCGCCCGATCGGCGGCGCGTTCGATGAAGCGCCGCCAGTCCGAGTCAGCCACCGACTGCACTGCGACATCCACTTCGAGCTGGGCGTGCCAGCTCTCGAGCGCCGTCATGGCGGAGAACTCGGCCATCGCCGTGCGGTAGCGCTCGGCCGTGATGCGGGCGATCTCGCGCTGCTGCTTGGGCTTGAAGCCACGGTCGCGCGCGGCCACGACCATGCTGGTGATCAGCCGCTTGACGTCCCAGCAGAACGGGCCGGGCAGCGTCTCGTCGAAGTCGTTCAGGTCGAAGACGAGCGCGCGCTCCGGCGAACCAAAGAGACCGAAGTTGAGGAGGTGCGCATCGCCGCACATCTGCACCTGGAGGCTGCTGTGCGGCGACTGCGCAAGATCGTGCGCCATCAGCCCCGCCGAGCCTCGATAGAAGGTGAAGGCGCTGCGCAGCATGCGCCCGTGGCGGATCGGTACGAGCCACGGCAGCCGATCCTTATCGGCGGCGACGGTCAGCGCCACGGCATCCCGCGTGCTCGCTGCCGGCGCGAGGTCGGCCAGCTGCTTCAGCGGCAGCGTGTCGCGCGCGGCCTTGCCCTTGGCGCGTCGCTCCGCGCGCGACGGATGCGCGGGCCAGCTCGTCTCTTCGGCAGATGCCATCGCGCCAGTCTAGGCGCCTTCCGCCACACACGTCCGGCGGTTACAGTGCAACGCATGGCGATCAAACCGATCCACGCGATCCGCCTCACGTACTGCGTGCCCTGAGGGGCGACACCGCACGCCGCGAGTCTCGCGGCGAAGATCCTCGGCGGTTGGGGACCGATCCTCAGCGAGTTGACGCTGATCCCGGGCAGCGGCGGCGTCTACGACGTGGAGATCGACGGCGCCATGGTCTACTCGAAGCACGCCGAAGGGCGCAAGAGCTACCCCGAGGACGACGAGGTGCTGCCGGCGATTCGCGCAGCGATCGGCGCCGAGGTGCTCCAGCCGCAATAACCGCGCTACCGCGTGATGTCCTCGTGGCGCCGCTCAGCGTCGCGCAGATAGGCGGGTTGGCGCACGAGCGAGAGGTCGATCTCCAACTCGACCGCGTCACTGACGAGCGCACCCGTCGGATCGAAGCGTATGCCATAGTCGCTGCGCAGGATCCCGGCGGTCATCGAGACGCCGACACGATCGTGCCCGTACGGGTCCTTCGCCATGCCGCCACTGGTGGCGTGGAAGACGAGCGGCCGCGTCTCGCCGTGCAACTCGAGCGTGCCATCCACGACGAAGTCGCCGGAGTTTGGACGCACGCCCGTGATCGTGAAGTTGATGTGCGGATGCGCCTCGACCTGCAGGAAGTCGGGACCCTTGACGTGCTTGTCCCGCGGATCACTGCCCGTCTCAAGGCTGTTCGCGACGACCGTCGCCGAACCGGTGACGCCGCTCTGCTCGGCCACGATCGTTCCGGCCAGGTCGGAGAAGCGCCCGCGCAGCTTCGTGATGCCGAGATGGCGCACGACGAAGCCGACCGTCGAATGATCCGGATCGATCGTCCAGCGACCGGGTGGCACCAACTCGCTCACCGGCGCGGTGATCGCCGGCGACGTCGCCGCGAGAGCCACGGTGCGCGCACCTGAAGCGGATGCGTCAGCAGCAGCTGCGTGCAGGCGTGGTGGGCGCGCGACACCGGCCGTCAACGGTGTCGCGCGCCACACACGTGCATGCGGCGGCAGGGTCACTCGAACCACCCCGTCGGGGGAACGCCATGACCATTGATCGCAGGCCGCACTGCGGGGATGAGTCCGCTTGCGCGCAGCCCGGATGCCTGGGCGGCGATGCCGAGCACCGCTGCCGCCGCAGTCCAGCACAGCCCGACTCGCCCATGCCGCGTCGTCGGAACGGCGGAGTCAAGGGGTCGCGTGCTGAACATGCCTCCATTGTGCGAGGCAGGCGATCAGCGATTCTCGTAGGCCGCCGCCGAGCGGCTGCGGCTATCTACCCGAGCGCGATGCGGGGTCAGCTCGGCATCGGGCCGACGTAGTCGACCTGGGGGCGGATCAGGCGCGGGTACTGGATCTGCTCCAGCATGTGCGCCGTCCAACCCGCCGTGCGCGACACCGCGAACGTCGGCGTGTACAGGCCCGGATCGAGCTTGATGGTCTCCAGCACGGCGGCCGCGTAGTACTCGACGTTCGTGTAGAGACGCTGGTCGGGCTTGTACTCGTGCAGCAGCTCGAGCGCGGTCGTCTCGACGTGACGGGCGAGCGCGAGGCGCTCATCGTCCTCACCGAGGCGCTCGGCAACCTCGCCGAGGGCGCGGGCGCGCGGGTCGTACGTCTTGTAGACGCGGTGCCCGAAGCCCATCAGGCGCTCCTTCTTCTCGATCTTGTCG
>CAINDT010000271.1 GCA_903847495.1 uncultured Actinomycetes bacterium | reverse complement strand
TGACCGGCAATGGCCTCAAAGATCCCGACAACGCGATCGCCGAGAGCGCTCCGCCCATCACGATTCCCGCGGAGCGCGACGCGCTCGAGCGCATCGTGCTGGGTGACCACGCGTGATCGCGGTCCTCGGGGGCCTGATCGCCGCGGCCGCGTGGGGCTGTTCGACGATCTTCGCCAGCCGCTCGTCACGACAGATCGGTGCCGAGTCGACTCTCGGTTGGGTTGGCATCGGCGGCGCCGTGGTCATCACGCCAATCGCCCTCGTCTACGGCATCAAGCCCGGCACCGAGTGGATCGACTGGGTCCTCGTCGTCGTGGGCGCGCTGGGCTCCGTGATCGGTCTGCGTTTCACCTACAAGGCGCTCTCGCAGGGCAAGGTCGGCGTGGTCGTGGCGATTACGAGCACCGAGGGCGCGATCGCGGCGCTCATTGCGTTCGCGCTCGGTGCGCCCTTGGGGTGGCTCGCCGCGTTCGGTATCGCCCTCGCCACCGGTGGTGTGGCCGCGGTCGGTCTGGGCCGACACTCGAGCGACTCCGACGAGATGGTCCGTGATGGGCGTCGCGCCGGCGTGAACGCGGCCGTCGCCGCCGGCGTCTTCGGCGCGTCGCTGTACGTGTCCGGCGACGTCGCCGCCCGGGTCGGACCACCCTGGGTCGTGATGGGCGCACGCTGGCTGGGGATCCTGACGATGGCGGTGCCGCAACTCGCTCGCGGTCGGTTCAGTGCCGCACGTCCCGCCGTCTTCTTCGCCTTGGCGGCCGGCGCGCTTGAGTCGACCGGTTTTCTCGGGTTCCTCTGGGGCGCTGAGGCCAGCGTCGGTATCGCCGCCGTTGTCGCCACGCAGTACGCCACCGTGGCCACGCTGATCTCGTGGCTGCTTCTCGGCGAGCGCCTGTCGCGCCTGCAGCTCGCAGGTATCGCCGCCGTCGTGGTCGGTGTCGTCGTTCTCGCCGTCTCGGGGTCGATGTAATGGGCATCGTCCTCGGCGTGCTGTCGGCACTCGTCTGGGGTGTCGCCGGCGTGACCGGCAGCCTGGCCTCCCGTCGGATCGGCGCGACCAGCGCGATCGGCTGGGCCATGCTCCTGAGCATGATGGCGGCCGTCCCGCTCGCGCTGCTGAGCGGCGCACCGGGCCGCGTCGACCTGCGGGTTCTGCTCTGGGTGCTGTTGATCGCCGCCTGTATGCTCGGCGGCCTCGTGTGCGTCTACGCCGGCGTGCGCTACGGGAGCATCAGCGTCGTCGCGCCGATCTCGGCGACCTACGGCGGCGTTGCGGCGCTGATCTCGATCATCGCCGGCGAGCCCGTCAGCGTGATCGCCATCGCCTCGCTTGCGCTCGCCGTCGTCGGCGCGATCCTGGCCTCGATGGGCGACGCGTCGACACCCGGCCAGCGCTATTCCAATCAGCGGGTCGCGGCGCTCCTGGGAGCTGGCGCCGCCGTGGTGTGGGGGATCCAGCTGTGGGCCGGTGGCGAGATTCAAGACGATCTCGGCGCGTCGTGGCTGGTCGGGTGCTCGCGCTTCGTCGGCGTGCTCGTCATCTCGCTGCCATTGCTCACGACGCGACGACTCGTGGTGGAGCGCTCCGCCATC
>CAINDT010000270.1 GCA_903847495.1 uncultured Actinomycetes bacterium | reverse complement strand
GAACCCGCACCTCGGCTTTGGCGGCGGTGGTCCGCACTTCTGCCTCGGCGCCTGGCTCGCGCGCCTGCAGATCCGCGTCATGTTCGAAGAGGTCCTCCGACGCGACCTGCGCCTTGAGTCGAATGGTCCGGTGCGTCGCGTGCGCTCCAACTTCGTCAACGGCGTCAAGTCGATGCCGGTCCGCGTCGTTTCGTGAACCATCGGCGCTTCGGCATCGTCGCGCTCGGCGTTACGCTACTGCTCGCCGCGGCGATCGCGCTCGCCGCGTGGTCGCCCGCCGGTTCGCGCACGGCCGCCGCAGCATCCGCCGAGGAGGCACCCGTGGTGCTCGGCGAGAACGACGTCCTGATCGGCGCGTACGTCGACAACATCCAGGACATCGATCCCCAGACGAACAGCTTCCTCGCTGACGTCTACGTGTGGATGCGCTGGACGAACAAGAAGCTGCAGCCGTGGAAGACGATGGAATTCACGAATCTCTACCAGGCCTGGCAGCTGATCACGACGACGAGCCAGGACGAGCCGGTGGCTCAGCCCGACGGGTCGCTGTACTACCTGGCGCGCTATCAGGGCGCCTTCAACAGCGTGCTGTCGCTGCGCGACTACCCCTTCGGCAAACAGCAGCTCGAGATCGAGATCGAGGACATCCGCAACGAGGCCGTCGCGCTTCGCTACGTCGCCGACACCACAACCGTTGCGATCTCCCCCGAGATCTCCCTGCCGGGCTACATCATCGGCACGCCGACGCTGAGGATCAGGGACAACGCGTACCCGACCGACTTCGGGTTTCTCGACAAGACGAAGGACAACGTCTACTCCCGCGCGCTGATCACGACGCCGGTCGCTACTCCGATCACGTCGAACGTCTTCAAGTACCTCGTGCCAATCGTCCTCGTGATGATCGCCGCGGGGCTGATCTTCCTGATCCCCCCAGGTCTCGTCGAGGGCCGGATCGGCCTGGCCATCACCGCGCTCCTCACGCTCGTCGCAATGGAGTGGACGTCGACGGACCGCCTGCCGATCAACTCCTACCTGACGCTGCTGGATTCTCTCTACCTGGTCAGCCTGACGTTCATCCTGATCTCGCTGATCCAGGCGATCCGCATCTCGTGGGTCGCGCGCGACCAGGACGAGGCGGCGGCGATCCGCAAGGACGAGGCCGCCATGAAGGTCTTCTACGTCGCGTACGCCGCTGCGTTCGCCGCGACCGTCGCCTTCTTCCTGCTGTTCTGAGTTCCGTGCACCGCGCTACGCGGCCGGCGTGATGCCCTGACCGAAGCGAAACAGGCCGTTCGGATCGTAGGCCGCTTTCACGCGCCGCAAACGGGCGAGATTCGCGCCGTAGAACGCCGACCCGCTGTGCGCCGGATGGCGGTTGAGATAGTTGACGTACGCCTTTCCGGATAGCCACGGACGCGTGGCACCGTAGAGCTCGTCGAGCCACGCGAGGTTCGCCTGCGCGAGGCTCGCGGAGGCGTTGGTCGGGAAGCGCACCTGGTACTGGGCCAGCAGCGTGCAGTCGCGATGGCGATACGCGGTGGCACCCGGTGCGGGGTCGCGCATCGCGCCATCGACCGGCTCGATCCGCAGCTTGCCCGCGAGCACGCTGCTCGAAGCGCCGGCGGGCTGGAGCTCCGGATCGCGCTGGCGGCGCTCAAGCTGCTCGAGCGCCGCCTCGATTGCGGCCCGCGGCCAGCGATCGACGATGAAGTCCGAGCGGATCCCGACGCCGAGACGCGGCAGGCGGCCGGCCGCGGTCGCGTCTGCGTCGGCGCACTCCTCCGCGCTGAACCCGGGGCACCAGTCGGCCATCTCCGTCTCGTAGAACGTGCCGGTCTCGGCCGTCTGGGCGAGCGGTCGAACGCCGGCCTCGCGGGCGAAGTCGAGCACGACCGCATCGTGCGCGGCGCGAGACCCGCGGTAGGCGATCTCGAGGTACACCGTCGGCTCGCCGGTCGTCGACGGCGCATCGTTGCGCACCACGAACACGGGCGTGCAGCGGGGTGTCAGCGCGGGAATCCAGTCCTGGTATGTCGCGAACAGCCGCGCCGCGTGGCGCCACGGGAACGTCACGGTGGATTGCGTCCATGTGCCACCGGCAGTGACCGGCGCGAACTCGAATGACGTGGCGATGCCGAAGTTCCCGCCACCACCTCCGCGGATGGCCCAGAACAGATCGGCGTGCTCCCGCTCGTTCACACGCAGGATGCGACCATCGGCGGTGACGACTTGAGCGGCGGTCATGCGATCGAGCGCGAGGCCGTGCTCGCGGCCGAACGGACCGATGCCGCCACCTTGGGCGAGCCCGGCGATGCCGACGGTCGGGCACGTACCCCCGGGGATCGCGAGACCGTGTCGGCCGAGGCCGCGGTACATGCCGATGTTGTCGACGCCGGGGCCGATGCGTGCGCGCTCACGATCGCGGCGCACCGAGACCTCAGCGAGGCCGGCGACGTCGATGATCAGCCCGTTGCCGGTCGAGTACCCGGCGAACGAGTGGCCGCCACTACGCGGGATCGGCCGAATGCCGTGGTCACGCGCGAAGGCGATCGCGACGGCCACGTCCTGCGCGTTGGCTGCACGTACGACGGCCTGCGGTCGCGTGGTGTCGTAGTGCGCGTTCCAGGCGAGGCGCGCGGACGCATAGGCGGGATCGCCGGGCAGGACGAGCGTGCCGGACAGGGCGCCTGCCAGCTCGCCCCAGTCGCCGGCCGTCGGCTGCGCGGCATCGGCGATGGCCTCGAACGCGGGCAGGCGAGCGGCGGCGATCGCCGCGGCAGCCGCACCGGCACCGAGCAGCAGCGAGCGCCGCGTCAGACCATGACGCTCCATGGACGCTACTCGACGATCGAGATCGCGCCCGTCGGGCACGAGTCGCACAGGTTGCGGGCGACCTCGAGATCGACGGCCACGCCCGTGACGTGCGAGACGCCGTCATCGCCGAGCTCGACGGCCTCCTCGCTGATCTCCTCGCACTTGCCGATTCCCACGCAGGTCTCGGGGTCGATGACGATGTGCACCTTCATCACAGGGCTCCTTCCGCTTGCGGGGTCACGGTATCAGGACGAGCCGACCGTCGACATCGCCGCTCCTGATGCGGCGGTGCGCCTCGGCCGCGGCATCGAGCGGCAGGCGCTCGACGCTGTACTGCAGGTCGCCGCGCTGAGCGATTTTGATGACCTCGGCGATGTCCTCTCGGGAGCCCCACATGGACTGCGTCCA
Organism: uncultured Actinomycetes bacterium; assembly: GCA_903847495.1. Lineage (GTDB taxonomy): Bacteria > Actinomycetota > Thermoleophilia > Gaiellales > F1-60-MAGs149 > F1-60-MAGs149. The sequence continues at coordinate 315 of CAINDT010000270.1, read as the reverse complement.
CCACGTCTCGTGCGGCACGAGCGAGAACCCGAACGGCACGCTGCCGCCGTACGCGCCGACGTTCACCACGAGCCCGCCGCGGCGGATGATCCGGTTGGCGACGGCGAGCGTGGCGTCGGCGCCGACGTAGTCGTAGACCACGTCCATCGGCCCCTCGAGCTCGTCGGTGTCGCACACCTCATGAGCGCCGAGCGCGAGCGCCCGGGCGCGCTTGGCCTCGCTGGTGTCGGCGACGATCAGGTGCGCGTCGGTCATGGCGCGCAGGTACTGGATGCCGAACTGGCCGAGGCCACCGGCACCGATCAGCACGACCTT
>CAINDT010000269.1 GCA_903847495.1 uncultured Actinomycetes bacterium | reverse complement strand
CCTCGGCGGTGGCAGCGACGCGCAGCTGGCGCAGCTCGTGGTCGGTGTCGATTTGATGGAGACGGTGCTCGATGCCGCGCTCGGCCACCTCGACGGCTCGAAGCTCGCTCCGCGCCCGATGCCCGAGCCCTTCGGGCATTCACGCTTCGTGATCCCCGACGCCCCCGGTCGCATCGTCCGGGCCGAGGAGGGCGACGTCCGCGCGCTACCGGGCGTGCACGAGGTCGGCTTTTTCCACCACGCCGGCCAGATTGCCCCACCGCTGTGGTCGGCGTCCGGCCGGCTCGGCGTGCTGCTGATGACCGCCGGCTCCGATGCCGAGCTCGACGCGCGCACCGACGCTGCGCTCGCCGCCCTGAACGTCATCATCGAGCCGATGGAACCCGCAGCCGCAGCCGCCGCGTGGACCGAGCAGATTGCCCGCGAGCGTGAGGGGCGCGCATGAGCGAGTTCTCGCCTGCCCGTTATGTGGAGCTGCTCGAGGCGATCAAGACCGGCCGCTACCGCCTGCGCGGCTTCGACGTAGCCGGCCCCGCGGAGCAGATGCTCTTTCTGCGCCACGACATCGACCTCTCGCTCGAGGATGCCGTGGCGATGGCCGAGCTCGAGCACGCGCACGGCATCAAGGCGACGTACCTGCTGATGACGCGCAGCAACTTCTACAACCTCGCCTCGCCCGCCGGCCTCGACGCGGTCGCACGCCTGCGCGAGCTCGGCCACTGGGTCGGACACCACGCACTGCATCCCCATGTGGATCCGACCGTCGACGTGGGCTTCGACCCCGTGATGGCCTGGCACAACCCCGATCCCGCGTACATGGCCGACGCGGTGCCGGGCTGGGTCAACGTCATGGAGCCACGGTTCACCGGCGATTTCGCGTGGACGTATCGCTCTGATTCGAACCAGTCTTGGCGGCGTGGCGATCCTGTGGAGGAGCTCGCCACTGCGCGCTTCCCCTGGCTCCAGCTCCTGATCCACCCCGTGCTGTGGATGGGCGGCACGACCGGCATGGCAGCGACCGCCGAGGCGTTCCTCGATCGCGACCGCGCGCGTCGCCTCGAGCACCTGCGCGAGGACAACCTCGGCCTGTGAGCACCGAGCCTCTGACCATTCTCGTGACCGCCGTCGGCTCGCCCGGCTCGGCCGCGCTGCTGCGGGCGCTCAAAGAGAACGGTGAGCGCCCCGTGCGCCTGGTGGGGACCGACCTGCGCGAGGAGAACGTCGGGCGCTTCCACTGCGACGTCTTCAGCACCGTGCCCGCGGGCTCCGATCCGGCGTTCGGCCCCGCGATCCTCGAGCTCGCCCAGCGCGAAGGCGCACGCGTCGTGCTGCCGCAGGCGTCGTTCGACCTCGAGGGACTGGCGGAGATGCGGACCGACTTTGAGGCCGCCGGCATCGCCCTGATCTGCTCATCGCCCGACGCGGTGCGCGCAGCCGACAGCAAGCACGCGACGCTCGCCTTGTGCGAGCAGCTCGGCGTGCGCGCCCCCGCCTTCCGCGTGGCGCGCGGTGGTGCCGAGGTCGCAGCCGCCGCCCGCGAGCTCGGCTACCCCGGTAACGACGTCTGCATGAAGCCCGTCGTTGCGGCCGGCTCGCGCGGTTTCCACGTGATCTCCGCCAACGTCGATGCGCGCCACCAGCTGCTGCACGAGCGCCCCGGCGCAATGCCTCTGCGCCTCGAGGACGTCGAGCGCATCCTCGGCGATGACGACACCGAGCTCCTGGTGATGGAGCTCGTCACCGGCCTGGAGCGCACCGTCGACGGGTACGCCGAGAACGGCCGCATCGTGCTCGGTCATCCGAAGACGCGCGAGGCCATGCGCGCTGGCCTCGCCATGCGCTTCGAGACGCTTGACGCCCCGGAACTGATGCAGGTGGCTGAGACGCTCGTCGCGGGCTTCGGCCTCGAGGGCTTCTTCAACCTCCAGCTGATCGGCGACGCGGTACTCGAGATGAACCCGCGCATCTCGACGATCGTCTACCAGAAGGACCTCAACCTTCCGTGGCTCGGCATCCGCCGTGCGCTCGGCGAGCTGAGCGACGACGAGGCCGCCGCGGCACAGGCGCGCGTCCGCCCGGGGCGCATCGCACTGCGCTACTTCGATCAGCTCGAGTACGACGCGGGCTAGTCGCAGGCGCGCTCGAGGGCGGTGATCACGTCGGCGACGTCCTCGTCGCTCATCGCCGTGTGCACCGGCAGCGCGAAGCCGCGATCGACGATCTCCTCGGCGATCGGCGCGGACTGCCCCAGCTGCACGAGGCTGCCGATACGCGTCATCGCGTAGGAGAGGATGCCGGCGCCGATGCCCTGGTCCTGCATTGCCGCGACGAAGCCATCGCGATCGACACCCTCCGGAACGATCGCGCCGAAGGTCTGCTCGTTGACGGTCGCGCCCGTGGGGTGCTGCTGGAACGCGATGCCGAGACCCGGCAGCACCTGCCGGTAGGCGTCGGCGATCTCTCGACGCCGCGCGATCATGCCATCGAGGCGGTCGAGCTGCACGAGGCCGATTGCCGCCTGCATCTCCGTGATCCGCTCGTTCGGACCAGGCTCGACGAAGTCGCCGACGGCGCGCTGTCCGTGGTTGCGATAGATACGCAGGCGCTCGGCGAGCTGATCGTCGTCGGTTAGACAGGCGCCGCCCTCACCGGTGGTGAGCACCTTGCGCGGGTGGAACGAGAGGCACGAGATGTCGCCGAACGATCCGCAGGCTCGGCTGCCGAGGGTGGAGCCGATCGCACAGGCCGAGTCCTCGATGATCGGGAGACCTGGCAGGGCGGCAGCGATCGCGGGCTGGTCGGCGGGGACGCCGAACTGGTCGATGGCGATCACGGCCGTGGTGGCGTCGGTACGCGCCGCAGCCAGACCGGGCGCCTCGCCGTTCCACGTCGCGCGATCGATGTCGACGAGCCGTGGCGTCGCCCCCACCCAGGCGGCGACATGCGCCGGGCTCGGCCAGGACATCGCCGGCACGAGCACCTCGCCGCTGTCGATGCCGAGCGCGCGCAGGGCGAGTTCGAGAGCGGCAGTGCCGTTGGTGACGGCGATCGCGTGCCTGCGTCCACAGCGCTCGGCGAGGCCGCGCTCGAACTCTTCCACGATGCGGCCGGAGATGAGCATGCCGCTCTCGAGCACGCGCGAGACGGCGGCGATCTCCTCGGCGCCGAGTTCCGGCTTCGCAATCGGGATGCGGATCGTCACGGGGTGAGGATACCGGGCATGGTCAGAGCTCCTCATCCGGCTCGGGTTCGGCCGTGTCGCCCGGCGGCGCTGCGCCACCCCGTGAACGGAGGCCCGTCACGATTGCCTTCGCACGCGCGAGCTCGGCCCGTGTCAGGAATCCGATCGCGATGTAGCCGAGCGGGATCGCCACCGCGACGAGGATGCGCAGCGCAAGCGCGCCGGTGCCGTGGTCGGGCAGGAGGTACGTCGCCGCCAGCGCGAGGGCGAGGATCACCGGGATGCGGGCGATGCGCGCCCACGGGTACGGCACCGGGAAGACGCGATGCTCGCGCCAGAGCATCAGCCCGAACATCGAGCCGTAGGCGATCACCAAGGCCCAGCCTGCGCCAGCTACGCCGAACGGGGGTACGAGCAGCAGGAGCGCGACGACCTCGATCGCCGCAGCAGCAGCGACGACGACCCAGTTGAACTGGTTCGCCTTCTTGCGCCCCACGCCGATCGCCGCGATGAAGTACCCACCGTAGAGCGGACCCGCGATGGCGATCGGCGTGATCGCCGCCGCGGCGCCCCAGTACGGCTCGGTCGTCAGAAGACGCAGGAACCACGGGGCGAGCAGCGCGACGGAGAGCGCAGCCCAGCCCATGAAGGCGAGATACAGACCCATCACGGCGGCGTACGTGCGCCTGGCCTCACCATCGTCCTTGATCGAGTAGGCGAAGGCGGGCCAGGCGAGCTGGAAGGCGTTGACGAGCAGCAGCACGCCGGTGCCGATGCGGAAGCCCGCGCCGAGGATGCCGAGCGTGGCTGGCGTCGAGACAGCGAGGACGATCGGGCGGTTGATCAGCGTGACCGCCCACATCGCCGCCCCTGCGGGCATGAGCGGTACGCCGAACTTGAGCATGTCCCCGAGCAACGGCCGGTCGAGCCCGAACCCGAGCCAGTGCCGCTGCTCGGCGAGCACGCCGACGTAGATGATCGCCTGCCCGAGATAGGCGCCGAGCAGCAGGCCGACCGGTCCCAGATGCAGGTGGACGAGGAACACGTACGAGAGCACCGCCGTAGCGACGAGGTTCAGGATCGTACGGACGCTGAAGGCGACGGGGCGCTCCTGCACCCGGAACAGCGCGCTCGTCAGCTCGTAGTTGACGCTGACGTACACGCCGAGGGCGATCATCAACACGAGGTCCTGGCCGGCATCCGGCGTCGTGAAGACGGACTGTCCAAGCCAGCGCGACGCCAGCGCGGTGATCAGCGCCCACAGGAGCGTGGTCACCTGCAGCGCCCAGAACGCCGTCTGGAAGACCCGTCGGCGACGCTCGGGATCCTCGTAGTCGAAGAAGAACCGAAAGAAGGAGTTGACGAGCCCGAGCCGCGCGACGATGGCGACGGCGAGCACGATGCGCAGCGCCAGCTCGGCATCGCCGAACTGGGCGGGCGTGAGCTCGCGCGTGTAGAGCGGGAGCAGGACGATGCCGAGCAGCGTCGCGGCGATCGAGCCCGCGCCATAGATCGCAGACTGCTTGCCGATGCGCGCGAGATTGCGCGCGACGCTCATCGCTGACCCCGCCTCATCCCGACCCATTGTCCCACGCGGCAGGCGGGGACAATTGCGCTACTGGTTGCGCTCCCGGTCGCGATCCTTGCCCTTGTCGCGATCCTTGCCGTTCTGCGGCTTGGCGGCATCGACGACAGGCGGCGACGCGACGACGGGAGCGGTGGCGGCGGGGATGGTTGCCGGCGGCGCGGGCGTGACGACAGCCGCGGGCGCCTTGGGCGCTTCGCCCTTCGGAGCCTCGGACTTCGTTCCTGGGACCTTCGCCCCATCGGCCTTCGGAGCCTCGGACTTGGGGGTTTCCGACTTCGGCGCCTCGGTCTTTGCGTTATCGGCCTTCGGCTGGGAGCCCTTCTGTCCCTCCGAGCGCGCGGGCGTCGTCGGCTTGGCCGCTGCTGCTGCAGCAGCCGCAGCGGCCTGCTTGGCCTGCTCGGCGACCTTCTTCGCCTGCTCGGCGGCGGCCTCCGCGGCCTTCTTCGCCTGCTCCGCCTGACGTTCCGCCTGACGCTTGGCCTGCTCCGCCTGACGTTCCGCCT